>DSBM01000107.1 GCA_011049425.1 Candidatus Aminicenantes bacterium | reverse complement strand
CCAACTTCCCAACTCTCCAACTCTCCAACTTTGTTTACAAAACAACCACCAGGATGAATATGGCCGCCGCGATCCCCAGCAGCAAGCGGATGACCTTGAACCAACTGACGGGGCGTTTGCCCTGGACTTCGCCGGATTGGCCGTTGATCAGGAAACGGAAGATCTTACCGTTGTAGCGGAAAGAGGATACCCAGATCGGCAGTAGTATGTGCTTGAAGGTGACGTCCCGCATGGTGGTTTCCAGGGAGTGGATGCGCTGCTCGTCGCCGCCGATGTCGCGGCGGACCGCGTCACGGATCTCTTTTTCCATGATGCCCCGGGCCCTCTTCATGCCTTCCGTGAGCTCGACTTCGTAAGCCTGGGTACGGAACCCCCGCAGGTAATCTTCCTGGAAAGGCACCAGCTCACCCAGGTTCCAGGGTTCCAGGTAGCGGACCTGGGCGCTGTTCAGGGACCGGGTGGCGGGTACCAGCACATCGTCGAAGTGAAGTTGAATGCGGTTGGAAACCGGTGTCCAGCGGGTGCGGCGTGCCTGTCTTTGCGCACTTGAGGCGCGGCTCTCCGTGTCTGTGTAATGATCGCCGCGTTCACCGTTGTAATCACTGGCCGTTTCGGCATCAAAAGTCCAGTACGGAACATAGACTCCGGTCAGCCTGTCTTGTTGGGATTTGCGCTTAAGGTCGGACGGCGCGAACCACAAGCCGTGCAACCAGTTTTGAAATGCAGCCCGGGCTTTTTTCAAGTCGATTTGGAAAGGGGCCAGGGCGCGCGGCTTGAGCAGGCTGCTGGAACTGCCGCCGGCAACCACCAGCGCGGTAGAGCAATAGGGGCAGCGGTCGGAGGTAACCAGGGGGTCGAGGCTGACCGTGGCGCCGCAGCCGTCGCAGCGGACGGCTACGACCTCCATCCGTTCTTCGGTCTCGTATTGCTCCTGGAGGAAGCTCTCGTAGTCGATCTCGACAAGGGACTCGGCGCTGTCCTGGATGGGATTACGCATGCCGCAATACTCGCACGTGAGCGAGCGGGTTCCGGGCAGGAAGGCCAGGCGAGCGCCGCAGCCGCGACAGGTCAGCGTTGGAGATGATGCCGGTTCGGGGGGCGACTCGCTCATGGTTGCCTTCAGTTATGGAAAAAACTCAGCTCTGTGGTTCGGGCTCGGGGATGGGCGGCGGTTCGGCCGCGAACATACGGGCAATTTCGGGGACTTCCCCGGCTTTGCGCCAGTTCTCCATGCCGGACTTCCAGACCAGCGTGTCTTTGGTGAGTTCTCCGGACACGATCTTTGCCTGGAGTTCTGCGCTGTTGAACGGTCCCTGGCGTTCGCCTTTTAGCGCCATGTAGACCTTGGTTTCTCCGGGGATCGGCGGCGGGGTTTCCTGCGAGCCGCCTCCCATCTGCTGGGGAAAACCTTTGACCATCTGGTTGGCCATGGCAAAGCCCATTCCCAGTCCGATGCCCTCTCCCGCGGTTCCCCCGGGGTTTTCCGCCGCGCTCTCCATGGCGTTGGCCGACTGGTATTGCATGTAGCGGTCCAGGTTGCCGATCACGCCCATGCTGCTGCGTTTGTCGATGGCTTCTTCCACTTCCGGGGGAAACGAGATGTTTTCAACCAGGAACTTGGTCAATTCAATGCCGTATTCCTCAAATTCCGCGGCGATCTTTTTATGGACCAGGGCCGACAATTCATCGTACTGGGTGGCCAGATCGAAAGCGGGGATGGCGCTTTCCGCCAGCAGGTCGGAAAACCGCGTGATAATGATGTTTTTCAATTGCTCGGTGATTTCATCGGAGGTGAAGCGGCTTTCCGTGCCCGCCACCTGGCGGATCAGGTCGGCCGGGTCCTTGACGCGCAGGGCGTAGTTGCCGAAAGCCCGCAGGCGGATGGGGCCGAATTCCGGATCCCGCATCATGATCGGATTGCTGGTGCCCCATTTGCGGTCTGTATACTGCCGGGTGTTGGCGAAATAGACTTCCGCCTTGAACGGGCTGTGAAAACCGTATTTCCAGCCCTTCAACGTGGTCAGGATGGGCATGTTCTGGGTTTCCAGGGTGTAGGTTCCCGGTGAGAACAAATCGGCGATTTGTCCTTCGTTGACGAACACGGCTATCTGGGATTCCCGGACTACCAGCTTGGCGCCGTACTTGATTTCGTTTTCGTACCGTTCAA
This sequence comes from Candidatus Aminicenantes bacterium, assembly GCA_011049425.1. Taxonomy (NCBI): domain Bacteria; phylum Candidatus Aminicenantota; species Candidatus Aminicenantota bacterium. The sequence goes on along the minus strand of DSBM01000107.1, from coordinate 56,903 downwards.
AGCGGTACAACAGGGTGTCCGGAGAGTCATCCAGCCACTGAACAATGTCAATGAACTCCCCGCGGATCTTCTTAATCAGGCCCATGGTCTTCTCCCTTAGTGCATTCTCGTTTTCCGGCACCATTCTGCCAAAAGGGAACCGCAAAGTCAATCGCTTTCTTGATCCCCCGGAAGGGGTGTGGTATAAGGCGGAATAATGGTGCAATCCCGTTTAATCCAACCGGTTTCTTTGGGCGTGATCAGCATTCAGATTCCTTCGTTTCCCGTATACCTGCTCCGCTTCGATCGCTCAGTGCTTGTCGACAGCGGCATTACCACCGGTGTCTCCACCCTGAGTACAGCATTACAGGAGCTGCTTCCCGAAACGGACTTGGACACTTTGCTGTTGACCCATTCCCATTGGGACCACGCGGGCGGAGCCTTTGAACTGCAACCGCAAATGAATTTTTCGGTAAAAGCTTCCCATCGCGCCGTGGAGTTGCTGCAGAAGCCGCGGGTGCGTGAATTTATCCACCACTTGAACCGCGAACACGCACTCCAGAACGGAGCCGAGCCTCCGGCGCCCTACGAACCGCTCAAAAGGCTCGAGGCGTTGAAAGAGAACGACCGCCTGGACCTGGATGACAAACACTGGATACAGGTGTATGAAACGCCGGGACATACCCGTTGTTCGCTGGCGTTTCTGCTGTATCCGGAAAAGGTCCTTTTCCCCGGCGATGCCGTGGGTGTCGTGGAACGCGACGGTTCCATCAAGCCCCTGTTTTTGTCTGACTACGGAGCATACGAAGCTTCGCTGGAAAAGCTGGGGCAACTGGATGCGGAATGTCTGTGTTTTGCCCACAACCGGGTGCTGCGGGGCAAAGAGCGGGTAAAGAGCTTTCTGGCCGCGTCCCTGGAGCGCACCCGGCAGGTTCGAGACGTGATCCGGCAGCGCCTGGATGCCGGCATGGAGCGGGAAGAGATCGCCGATGTGCTGTACGCGGAAGAATTTCCCCGGCCCACGGTTATGGGGCCCCGGGAAGCCCTGATTATCAACCTCCGGGCCATGGTCCTGGCGGTAGAGCGGGAAGTTGGGGCTTCGTAGCATGATTCCGTTCCGGAAAAACCCGGCCGAGGGCCGTTGGCACCGGGAGGCCTGATGAGAGCCATCGTCATCGCCGTGGGCAGTGAGTTGCTCAACCAGGAGCGCCTGGATACCAATTCCCTCTACATATCCCGCCGGCTACGCGAAAAGGGAATTCTCACCGATATGAAAATGGTGGTGGGTGACAACCGGGAATACCTCTCCTGGGTTGTGCGCCAGGCATGCAAACGCGCCCAGATCGTGATCACCACCGGTGGATTGGGACCCACCGCGGATGACCTGACCCGGGAAGCCGTGGCTGAAGCCCTGCGCAAAGAGATGATCTTCCGGGAAGAGATCGTGGCGACCATCCGCGAACGTTTCCGCCTGATGGGCATGGCCATGCCCGAAACCAACACGCGCCAGGGGTTTGTGATTGAGGGGGCGGAAGTGTTGCCCAATCCGGTGGGTACGGCCCCCGGATTGTTCCTGGACACTGAACCCTGCCGGGTTCTGCTGTTGCCCGGTCCGCCGGCGGAGCTTCAGCCCATGTTCGATGCCGTGCTCGAGGCGCGCATCGGACCTCTTTCCCGTTTCCACGTCCGCTCCGCTGTCATGCGCATCGCCGGCCTGTCGGAGTCTGAAGCGGATGCGCGCCTGACGGCCGCGCTGGGCCGCGTTGCCAACCTGGATGTCACCATCCTGGCCAGCCCCGGGCTGATTGAGATCCGTCTCATGGGAAGGTCGCGAAAAGATAAGGCCGAAGCGGAAGAAGCGGTGACCATTGCCGCCGAGCGTGTCCGCAACGAATTTGCCCGGCACCTGGTCACCGAAAAAGAGGAATCCTTTGCTGCGGCCATGCTGCGCCGCCTGCGGGAAAAGGGGCTGACCCTGGTCGTGGCGGAGAGTTGTACCGGGGGGAAAATGGCTGATTGCCTGACCGATGTCCCTGGAAGTTCCCGGTCTTTTATGGGCGGGGTGGTGGCGTATGATGACGCCCTGAAGCGGGATTTTCTGGGAGTATCTCAAGCGACCCTGGGCCGGTACGGCGCTGTTTCGGCGGAAACGGCGGCGGAAATGGCCCGGGGCGTACGGGAAAGAACCGGTGCGGATATCGCCGTGTCCATAACCGGGATCGCCGGGCCCGGTGGCGCCACGCCGCAAAAGCCGGTGGGCCTGGTATATTTTCACCTGCATGCCGCTGACGGGGATGTGGGACAGCGGCGGTTGATGACGGGAGACCGCGGGGTGATCAAAGTCCGCAGCGTGCATTACGCCCTCAACATGATTCGGGAGTATCTGGATGGAAGGGCATGATGCCGACCAATTCACGCGGGACCATTTTTTTCGCGGCAAACTGACGGTCCTGCAACCGCGCCGTGGTTACCGCTTTTCCCTGGACGCGCCCATGCTGGCGGGATTCCTGCCGCTGATGCCGACAACCGCCGCCCTTGAGGTGGGCACGGGATGCGGCATCATCTCTTTAATGGGACTGGCGCTGGGGCGTTTCCGCAGCGTGCGGGCGATCGAAGTGCAGCCCCGGTTGTGTGACCTGGCGGTTCGAAACGCAGGCCTGAACGGGTACGACGAACGCATGCAGGTGATCTGCGGGGATTTCCTCTCAATGCGCGACGGGCTCGAACCTCAAGCCCTGGTTTTCTCCAATCCTCCCTATTTTCCCCTGGGACGGGGGCGGTTGAGTGCCGTGGAAGAGGTCCGGGACGCCCGTTTCGAAACGCGCCTCTCCCTGGCTGACTTCATGGAGGCGCTGGCTTCGCTGCTGTCCGGCGAGGGCAAGGCGTGCCTCATTCTTCCGGCCCTGCGGGAAAAGGAACTGATGGACCTGGGAGTACAACTTGGCCTGTTTCCACGTCGACTGCGGCGCGTCCACTCCTTTGCGCATGACAAGCCGGGGCGTTTTCTGGTACAATTGGAACGTCATCGGGGAGACATCGACCTTCTGCCGCCCCTGGTGGTTTTCCGCTCCGAGGGTGAATATTCCCGTGAAATGGAGTCTCTTCTTTCTGGACGTGACTATGATAAACAAGATTCGGGAACTGGCTAAATATCGCCAGTTGATCGTCACCCTGGTCAGCCGCGAGTTGAAAGCGCGCTACCGGGGCACGGTGTTCGGTTTTTTCTGGAGTTTTCTCAACCCGCTATTGCTGCTGGCGGTGTATTCGATTGTGTTCGGGGTGATTCTGCCCACCAGCAGCGGCCGGGTGGAAAACACCATGATTACGGGGATGAACTACTCGATTTTCCTTTTTACCGGCCTGCTGCCCTGGATCTGGTTCAACTCCTCGGTGCTGGAATCGGCCAACGTGTTGTTTATCAACAGCAACCTGATCAAGAAAATCAAGTTCCCCCTGGAAGTATTGCCCATTACCACGGTGCTTACCAACCTGATCCACTTTCTCTTGGGCCTGCCCATCCTGGTGCTGTTCATCCTGTTTTTCGGCAAAGACATGCCCCTGACCTGGTGGGTGTTGTTTCTGCCCGTGGCCGTGCTGGTCCAACTGGTCTTTACGCTGGGCATGAGCTTCCTGGTGGCGGCCCTGACGGTGCATTTCCGCGACCTCAAGGACATTCTTTCCAACCTCTTGACTTTATGGTTTTTTGCCACCCCCATTATCTATCCCTTCATGATCCCGGCCATCCAGCAACACAAACCCCTGGTGATGGTGCTCTCGCTCAATCCCATGACCCACATCATCGAGGCCTATCACTATACCTTTGTGTTTGGTTCGCTGCCCCATTGGAAGAAATTGCCGGTAACACTGCTGGTCGGATTGATACTGCTCTGGGTCGGTTACACCGTGTTCGACAAGTTGCGGGACACATTCGTGGAAGAGGTCTGATCATGAACGCCATCGAGGCCCGCAACATTCACAAGTTCTACCGCCGCTATGCCAACCGCCACAAGTTCCTGACCCTCAAGAGCGCCCTGGTCAACCGTACATTGCTGCAGGAATTGCGCAGCCAGGACCATTTTGAAGCCCTGCGCGGGGTCGATTTCGAAGTCTCGTCCGGCCATACCCTCAGCATTATCGGCGAAAACGGCTCCGGCAAAAGCACCTTGCTGAAAATCCTGTCCGGGATCAGCAAACCCTCGATGGGGGAGATGATCACCCGCGGACGTATTTCCGCCCTGATTGAACTGGGGGCGGGATTCCACCCCGAGATTTCCGGGCGGGAAAACATCTTTATAAACGGCATCATCCTGGGCCTGACCAAGCGCAAAATCCAGGAGAAGTTCGACGAAATCGTGGCGTTCGCGGAGCTGGAGGATTTTATCGACAGCCCGGTAAAAACCTACTCTTCCGGCATGTACATGAGGCTTGGCTTTTCCATCGCCACCCACGTGGATCCGGATATTCTCCTGATCGATGAAGTCCTGGCCGTGGGCGATGCCTCATTCGTACCCAAGTGCCTGGACAAGATCAACGAATTCCGTCGCAAAAACAAGACCATCGTGTTTGTTTCCCACGACCTGGATACGGTGGAGCGGATCAGCGATGAAGTGATCTGGTTGAAGGACGGCCGCATCAGCATGCGCGGTTACCCCAAGCGGGTGGTGGACGCCTACTTGCAATATATCGGTAAAAAGGATGAAAAAAAGGCGGAAGAACGGCACCAGGCGGAGACGGAAGCCGCAGAAGAGCCGACTGCCGGAATCGAAAAGCGCTGGGGATCGGGAGAGGTTGAAATCTCGAATGTGCGCATGCTGGACGCGAAAGGATGTGAAAAATACATCTACGAGGCCGGAGAAGGGTGCGAAGTGGTGTTCGAGGTGACGTCTCCCGAAGCCCAGACCGATTTTGCATTCGGTATCGGCATTTTTGATGCCGGAGGCACCTGCTGTTACGGAACCAATACCGTGATCGAGCGGTTCGTATCCAAGTCATTTCGTGGGCGGGGAAAGGTCCGGGTGAGTATTCCCCGCATCGATCTCGTGAACGGCACCTATTTCCTGGATGTGGCGGTGCACAAGCGTGACGGATATCCGTTTGACTATCACCATTTCCAGTACACCTTCCGCGTGACATCGACCCACCGCGACGTAGGCGTGGTGCGTATTCCCCACCAGTGGAGTTTCAGCGACAACATTCTGCTGAAAACCGGGAATTCTACTCCCCGGATGGAAAATGAAGATCCTGAAAAGCCGTGATGAACTCGCGCGCCGAATAGAGAAGAACGCCGGGGCGCGGGTGGTTTTTACCAACGGAGTTTTTGACCTGTTGCACGGCGGCCACATCGAATTGCTCTGGTTTGCCCGCCGCCAGGGAGACATCCTGGTGGTGGGGGTCAATGACGATGAGTCGGTGCGCCGGCTGAAAGGGCCTTCCCGTCCGGTTTTTCCCCTTGAAGAACGCATGGAGATCCTGGCGGCGCTGAAGCCGGTTTCTTGGGTAGTCCATTTTGCAGAGGATACTCCCCGGGATTTGATCCGATCCATGCCCCGGCTGGATGTCCTGGTCAAGGGCGGAGATTATCCGGCCCGGGAAGTATCGGAATACCGGGAAGTCGAAGCGCGGGGAGGGCGGCTGTTGCTCTTTCCCATCCGCACCCGGAACTCCACCTCGAATATCCTCTCCAAACTGGGCCGCGCATAGAGGGCAGCTCGCGAACCGCCCCTACCCCTGTCGCCTGTCTCTGACTCGTTCCTGTGATGAAGTTCTTGAGGTCCTGGTGATGAGGGATCTTCCGGGTTCTGTGATGAAAATCAAGGAATAACGAATAAGGAAGAACGAATAAAAAAACCGTGATTTTTTCTACCTTCTACGAGTACCGAAAGGGGCCAGTGGCGAGGGGGAGGTGCTAGTGGTGGGCGGACCCTCCCCGCAAAGGCATCCCCGCCCGGGTACTCAACGCGCTCGCTTGTGCCCCTCCCGTGGAAATGGTCATCTTCTCATGCGACTCGGCCACATTCAGCCGAGACCTGGGATTCCTGCTTGAGCGGGGATTTGTCCTGATGGAATGCGCCTTAATCGACAACTTCCCCCAATCGGATCACATGGAGATCGCAGCCCGCCTGCAAGGCCCGATAATTGGAAAAACAGGTCAGGATCGGCGAAAATCCGGCCAGAACACGAACCGTTTGCCGGAAAAAATGAGGTCACGGCCAAAGTAATCCCGATACACACCTTCCTGATCAAAACCCTGGAATTTGCCGTCACTTCCGGCTGAGGCAATCCAGAAGCGCGCCCCGTCGGACCGATAGTAAAGATCATTCCCCCAGGCGTCCTTGATTATCAGGTTCCGAAAATAGGGGGCAAAACGGGGGTAGAGGTGCAAGTCATTTATGGAATCAATCTCCGGGGCGTAACCGTATTCCTCAACATATTGAGCCAGCGCTTTACCCAGTTCGGTAAGGGTGTGCATGGTGATTTTCAACTTGGATGTCAGGCTGGCCCGGCCCAGGTGGCGAGATAGATTTGCCAGCGCGCCATCTCCGTGGATTCGCCCTTCCAGCAAATCGTTATAGGCCTGACGAATCCGTTCTTCCTTTACCGGCAGATCCGCGACATCGATTTGTTGATAGGCTTCCACCAGCGCGGTCTGCATTTCGGCAATGCGCGAATGGTTCCCAAAACGCTGAAGCTCCATCTGAACAAGATGCTCCATGAGCCTCAGAATGCTGACCATTCTGGCCAGAGCGTTTTTCTGTGGATCCTTCAATGCATTTCCGGACCGTCGTGCCGCATCAAGATGGAGGTTTATATCCGGGGTAAGGCGATGAATGCCGGATAAATATTCTTGCATGCGATCCGTCACATCCTCGAGCTTGCCGGCCATCTGAATGCCGTCGATGTATTTTTGAATCAGGATGCTCTGATCTTCGAGCAGGTTCTCTACGCGCTCCACGTCCAGGGTGCGATTGCGACATCCGGCAACCATCAATAACACCGCGGCAGTCCACCAGATCGCACCGCCACGCATCCATTTCATGCAACCTCCCCGGACGGGTTTGTAAATTTTCTCCGCCTCAAAGTCCACGTTATAGCAATTCCTTTGAGAAAAATCAATGCCGGAGGGGAAAAGCGATATACTCACATGATTCAAGCTGAGAGAAAACGGTTACCGCGTTCCGGTTGCCTGGTTCTTTCGATGTGGTTGGCTCCTCATCGGGGTCTGGTTGTGCCGCCAACTCAGAAAATAACTGAATTCCAGACCCATGAACTCATCCAGCTTCAGGGGCAAGCGACGCCCCGCCAGGTATTGATCCAGATCGCTGTAGTATTCAGCCGGTAAACCGTTTTCAAGATTGTTTGCATAACCGGTCATACTTGTCCTCACACACCAAACCTAAAACAGTCTGATGAATTTCTTGTGAAAATCAGGTTAAAGCAACGTGAATTCCGAACTCGGCTTGCGTCTGCGGTTGCAATCCCAAAGCGCCCTGGACTAAAATGCCAGAGGTCAAACCGATGAACAGGTATCCATTGCTGCGCACGAAATTCTTTCTGCGCAGAGATGTGTGGTTTCGCCGCAAGCCATCTCTGCGGATCATCGCCGCACTGTTGTTTCTATCCGGATTGGCGGCGGCCGCTCCCATTGTGTTTACCCCACTCAGTTGCAGACGTTTTGTTCTGCAGTTTTTTCTCGCCGCTGCCTGCTGGCTGTTTGCCATTGTGGTAGATACCGACTCTCCCCTCATCCACCATTCCCGTTTTCTCTGCGACCGGCCTTTGAAACTCTGGACGAAAGTTCACGCCCTGATCCTGATCTTTGCCCTGCTGGTGCCGGCAGGTTTCCAGTTTTACCACGCATTGCACCAAAGGAGCACCAATGCGTTTCGTATTGTGGTGACGGGGTTTACAGGACCCAGCCCGGAACTCTACCCGGTATCCGCCGTTCTGATGGATCACATCAGGCGCGAAACCATTGACCAGCCGAATATCCGCCTCATCCACCTCGACAAACCGATCGCCGAGAACCTGGACGGCGATTCAGCCAGCACCCTGTTGAGGCGGCATCGAGCCGACATGGTTATCTGGGGCTGGTACGGGGCAACAGCAGACGCGGTCGTCGTGGTCATGCACGTACGCCTTGCCGAAAACACCATCCGCACTGCCGCAACAAAGCAACGTCTCCACAAACAGTTGCGGCCGGCTACATGCCCTCTTCCGGGACGTTTCACCCTGCAATCCGACTGGAAACAACATTGCCGTGACCTGGCGCTTTTCACAAGCGGGATCTGCCATTTTCTGCAGCATCGCCCACGCCGGGCCGTCCCGGCATGGAGTACGGCACTGAGGCATTCACCGCCTTCACGCAATGGAATGATCACCCTGTTCCGCGGCAATGCCCTGTTGTCACTGGCGCGGGCTCGTCAAGCGGGAACAGACACCATGGACGCGGTTTCCAGAGCCCCGCAACTTGCGGAAACCTGGAATCAACAGGGTGTTATTGCCGCCCTGCAAAAGGATCACGGGACGGCGCTGCAATGTTTGGATCGGGCAAAAGAAATCGATCCCGCCTGGCCGGAGCCGCTTGTTAACCGAGGCATCGTTCTGGCCGTCAAAGGAAAAATCGATGCCGCCGGCCAATCCTTTGCGGCCGCACTAGAGCGAGATCCGCATCATGTTGATTCGCTGTTTAATCAAGGCGTCATCGTCATGTTCCAGGAAAAATGGCGCACGGCGATACGCTTTTTCACCCGCGCGATTGACAACGAAACAGATGCCGGCGACGCCTGGTATTTCAGGGGTGTCTGCCATTTTCACATCAACAATCCGATCTCGGCGCAAAGGGACCTGACACGCGCCGTACGGCTGAAACCCACCTGGTCCAGCGCATTGCACGATCTCGGAGTGGTGTATGCCCGACAGGGCAACCTTTTCATGGCCATCCGCTCTTTCCACCGCGCGCTGGCCCGACACCCGCGAAGAAGTGATTCACGCCGTCAACTGGCGGCGGCCTTCTACCTGAACCGTGATTTTGCCCGGGCCGCGCAAGAGTACAGCCGAATTCTCAAAGTCGACCCGGGTGATTCAAGCGCCTTGTCCGACCGCGGACGGGCCCGATTCCACATGGGGAACCTGCCGTCCGCGAAGAGTGACTTTTCCCTCCTGATCAAACGCCTTCCCCTCAACCCCGAGCCCCTTATCATGCGCGGCAAAGTCTCTTTGGAAACCAATGATCCCGAAGTCGCGGAAGCGGATTTTACCCGCGCACTGGCATTGGACCCGGGAAAAGTACAGGCCTGGGCTGGACGAGCCATGGCCCGTGCAATGCAGCAGCGTCTTCCGGAAGCTGTTTCCGACCTGAAACACGCCCTGGCACGCGAGCCAGACAATCCCCATTACTGGATGGTCAGTGGTTTGATTCACCGCTGGATGCATCAATACGAGGCGGCGGTCATTCACATCCGCAAAGCGGTTGAACGATCACCCGGTCTACCCGAACCGCTTTTTCAACTGGGATTGACCCATTTCCTGGCCGGGGAAAATCAATCGGCCCTAATGCAATTCAACCGGGTGCTGCAGATCCGACCGGACCATCATGAGGCCGGCCATTTCCGCGGCATCGTACTCCTGGTGTCCGGTCACACCGCGGCCGCAAAAAGGGATTTCCTGCATGCCGTGAACCTGGTTCCGGAAGAGGCGGCCTATCATCTCTCCCTGGCCAACGCCCACCTTATCGCCGGCGAAACGGAAGCAGCCGTAAGGGCGTACCTGGCCGGAGGAAAATTGGTTCCGTATGATCCGATCCCTTTCCTTTTCGCCGCCCAGGCTTTGGAAAATGCGGGAAAACCCCACGCTGCCCTTGAAGTCTACAACCAAATCCTGAATGAGGCGGAGTCTGATGCCCCGCCCCTGTTCCCGGCTTTAAAAAGGCGCATCACGGAACTCCAACGTGAACTGCGGCGCTTGCATGCCGAAAAGCCGGTGGATCAAGGAGATGGCGCACCATGAACCGCCACGACTCGTGGGATCGGAGTGAGCCATCACTCACAACCCCACCGCAATGTCCGTTCAAAGAGCAACGCGCATGAATCCATCCGAGCGAAACAAGCCGCAGCCGGGAAGTCAACCCAACGACCCTTCATCGCGTCCAAACTATGATCACAATACAGAGGAGGTCGCCGGATTGGTTTATCTAGCCAAAGCCGGAAATCACCAGGCTATGAGACAATTGTACAGCATTCATCGCCCGATGGTCCAGGCGTTGATCTGGCGTTTCACCGGTGGCGGTGCGGAAAGTGAAGACTTAATCCAGGAAGCGTTTTTAAGGGCTTTCCGCAATATAGCCTCTTTCCGGGCGGAACGGGCCTCATTCCGCACCTGGTTGTATCGCATCGTATCCAATGCCTGCCTGGATTCCATGCGCCGCCGCAAAACCCGTCGCATCCATATGGAAGAGTTCTATCTGCTTGATTCCGAACAGGTATCTGATCGCTTCGATTCCCCGGAATCCCTGGCCGAAACAGAGCAGAGACGAAAGCTTTTGCGTGCCGCTTTGACCCGCCTGCCGGCCAAGCAACGCATGGCCCTGGTCCTCAAACACTTCAACGGCCTGCCCATCCGCGAAATCGCCGTTATCATGAAATGCACGGAAGGAACGGTTAAACGCCACCTTTACCGCGCTGTCCGGCGGCTGCGCCGGGAGATCACAAGCCCTGGAGATACCGATGAAGTGTAATGCCGTCCGCCGCAGGATGCATTTGTTCTACTACCGTGAGATTTCCGCCAATGAGAGGGAAAGGATCAGCGAACACCTGCGCGATTGTGCACAATGCGCCAAAGCGTACACGCACACCAGACACCTGATGCATGAACTGACACAGGCGCTCATGGAACCCCGCGCCGTCACTGGAGACGCCACCTGGAGGCGGATCCGGGCAAACCTGGAAAAGCCGCTACAAACCCGGCCCATCCACCTGCTGCGTTTGGCGGCCGCTTTTTTGATTTTCGCCATTGGTTTGGGAGCCGGGCTCTGGTTGAACCGCCGGCAGGCTCCCCCGTCAGCGACAACACTGCCTCAAGCGGTCGTGACCCGGAGTGAATGGAACCAGTACCTCGGGGACCTGGAACTCCTGCTCCTGGACACTGGAAACAAGGGACTTCCCGTCACTGTCGCATCCGTACCCGGAAAACAAACACTCGACCGCCTGTTGTTTCAGAACCGTTGCTTGAGTGGAGTTGAACACATCTCCCCGGAAGCGCAACTTATACTGGAAGAAACATCCCTGCTGTTGCAGGAAATCCGTAACCACTCCGCGACATTCCAGTGGGATCCGGAGTGGTTGCCACGAATCATTGCCGAGCGACGCATGTTGGAACGCATCCGCCTGTTGTTATCCGGCGATGGCCCTGATTCCCGTTTGGAGGCTGAACGTGCACCGGTTATCTAGCTTTATCGCCATCTCAATTTTATCTGGATCCGTGCTGGCAACCGCCGTTACGAATCCAGCCACGGAACCGCGGGTTGCATTTGATCTTCGCGGCCGGGTGGAAGACGCCAACGGCGCGGCCGTAACCGGCGCCCGGGTCATACTGCTGAGCGCTTCCGGTTCAGCTGCCAATCCCCGCCAGACGCGGTCAAACACGCTTGGGGAATGGCGGTTTCGCCAGGTCAAACCAGGCAAGTGGAAAATCCAGGCCGTGAATCCCAACGCCTTGTCCGAGATCTACCACCTGACCATATCATGGCAACAAGATAAAAGAGAGTTGATGCCGGTCGTTCTAAAATTGGAGATCAAAGCGCCTGATATCCTGGCTGAAGGCAAAGTCCACCTGTACAACCACCAGTGGGAATCGGCGCAACAGGCGCTTGATTTTTTCATTATGAATTTCATTGAAAGCCCGCTGCTGGAAGAAGCTCTTTTCTGGAATGCCTATGCCTGTTTCCGCCGCTCCAGGAATCAACGGAACGAGGCGTCGGTCATGCGCCGGCGGGCACTGACAATGCTCAGCCGCCTGCTGGAAAATTACGCTGAGGGGCCCTGGTCGGATGATGCCCGTGTCTTGCGTCTGGATCTTTGGTGCGATCAGATCCGCGCCGGTGATCGCAAGCACCTGAAGCACTTGATAAACGCCGCGGATCCTGCATTGGAAAGCGACGCCCACGTTCGCCGTGCCGCCATTGAAATCCTCACCAGCATAAAACCAGGGTTCGCCTGGGAAGCATTGCTGCGGGAATTCGCCGCCACCGAGTCGGCGAAACTGCGGGGAGATCTTCTCGTGCTGATCACGCGTTTCCATTCCAGCCGGGCCGTTCCCGAACTCAAACGCATCGTTCGGGTGGATCCGGATTCCATGGTGAGGGCCAAAGCCGAATACTGGCTGCAAAGGCTGAACCGTTTACCCGGATCCGGCTCAACCGGCCGTGAAGCTACAGATCAACCATGAAAGGGGCTCTGGAGACCATAACCAAGAGAGGTACCATGAACGCAATTTTTCGCCACCGTCGGCTCGATATCCTGTTGTTTTTCTCTCTCATTCTAATGATCACCACCGGCGCCGCTTTCCCTCAGGAACAGATCCGCGAGTATGTCCGGGTCAACCAGCTGGAATTAATCGTACGGGTGATTGATCCCCGGGGAACTCCCTTGTCCGGATTAACGAAAAAGGACTTTGCCATCAGCGAGAACGGTCTTTCCGTCCCCATTACCAGTTGCGTTGAAGTCAAGCGCCGCATCAACAGTGATTCAACCGCAATCGGCCGGTTTCCGCAAACTCCCCGCTTCTTTCTCGTCTACTTCTGGGTCTGGCAGGACAGCGAAGTGTATGCCAAAGCGTTGGACAGCATCTTTGATCAGATCTATCGCGAAGGGGATACCCTGGTGCTTTCCCTGCCCACCACTACCCGCGTGATTCAGCATCGCAATGATATTCCAGCTATCCGCAAAGAGTTCGAACGTGACCTGCAGGAATGGACCCGGCAGCGCTCACGGAGCCTGGAAAGCATTGTCGCCAACCTGAACCGCCTGCTTCGCGATTTAGTCGAGAATGAAAGGCTCATGCGGACGGCGGACAGCGATTGGGGATTCAGGCGCGCTTTCGAAACATTCAGAAACTCGGTTTTGGGTGATTGGCAATTTTTCCGCGGCAGTTTCCTGAATATCCCCAACCGCAATTTCAAGCGTTTGGCCGAACTGATGCACGGCATCAAGCACCAGAAATGGGCCATCGTTTTTCTTCAGCCCCCCACATTCCCCACCATGCACCCCAACGCGCTGATCTGGACCCGGTTTGAAGATCCCGGACAGGCCGAACAACTGAGAAATTTCTCAAATGAGATGATTCGCACCATGAACTCACCCCATGAACCGGAAGTCCAGCTCCAGGCCATTGAACAGGCTTTCCTCCGCTGCAACACCACTTTTCACCTGATTCGCATGGACACCCACAACGATAAAGCGGACGCTTATCCGGATCTGACCTTGAGAGAGGTTTTTTCGGATCGGCAATGGACATTTCAACGCCTGGTTGGGGCCACCGGCGGAAAAATCATCAGCGACAACATCCCCGACCGCGGCCTGCGGCGAGTGGCGGATGCCGAGGATGTTTACTACCGCCTGACTTACCGTCCCGCCCTGGAGGGAAACGAAAATGATAAGGATCAACGCCGCCTGGTCATCACTTCCAGCCGCCCCCGGGTCCGCATCCACCATGTACGCAGCATACGCTTGAGCGAAGTGGAAGAGATCCGCCTGGCAGAATTCCACTGCGATGCCACCCGCCTCAAATTCATACTGACCGGATACGCCGTGCGCCTGGAAGGCGAACATTTGCAATCAGATGTCCGGGTTCGCATCACCGCTGAATCCGGGAAAAAGGAGATCCAGACATTTACGCGTGATTTCAATACTGCTGAACCCTTTCTGCAGGTTTCCATGGCCATCCATTTCCCCCGGTCCGGCCATTACCGGCTCCATTTTCACGCGGAAGATCGATTCACCGGCCACAACGTGGAAGAGAATCAGGTAATCCAGGTCATCCTGCCCGACAAGCGCCTCGTCGAACCTACTGGAGGCGAAAGACCGTGAAAATTGTCCGCTTGCCTGTCCTGTTGGTCATGCTGACCATAATGTCGACGGCACGCGTGCCTGTGACCGACAGCGATCAAATAGAGGAATACGTCCGGGTCAGTCGGATGGAGTTGATTGTTCGCGCCTTAACCCGGGACGGTATCCCCAGGGCCGGCCTGAAAGCAGAGGATTTCACAGTCTTTGAGTACAAAAGACCCGTACCCATAACCAGTTGCACGGAAATCCGCCGGCGCCTGGGTACGGTCGACCTGTCCGGCAACGATGCATTTCAGAAAAAAGCCCCCCGGGTGATACTGGTCTACTTCTGGATCTGGCAGCAAAACGACTCGCTGACCCAATCGTTGAATTACCTGTTTGAACACGTATACCGTGACGGAGACACCGTCATACTGATGCTGCCGACGGTATCCCAAATCATTAACAATCGGGATGAGGCGGCGCAAGCCCTGGGGACATTCAATCAGCATGTCGTGCAATGGACCCGGCGCATTGAGCAGGACATCACCGCCACGGCCCGTCATTTTAAGGCTTTGTGCGATGACTTTGTGCCGAAGTTCCGCAGCCGCCAGGGTTCGGACGAACCCGAATCCCTGACCTTCCAACGCGTATTTAACGAATTCACAAACAGCATTGAGACGGAATGGCGCAGCTTTCAGCAACGCCACCTGGAAGCCGGTCAACGCAGGCTGGGCAATCTGGCCAATGCCCTCAAATCCATGAAAAACGAAAAATGGGCCCTGGTCTTTTTCCAGCAGCCGGTTTTTCCGGCCCTGCACCCCTATGCAAACCTGATGATGCGCTTTGAAAACCCGGATTACGTTAACCAGTTGCGTGGATTCGCCCAGAAAATGATTCGCGCCATGAACAGCCCTCGCAACACCACCACGCAGTTGGCCGATATTGAGCAGGCATTCATCCAGGCCGGGGCCACTTACCAACTGGTAAAAATGGATTCTCGTTCCCGTGGCGTCGACCATTCTCAATACCTGGTCATTCGGGATGTGTTTTCGGACTGGAAATGGGCTTTCGAGCGCATCGCCCGCGCCACCGGAGGCCGGATTGTCAGCGACAACCAGGCCGACCGGGCCCTGGCGCGATTGGTAAACGCGGAAGATGTATATTATCGCATTACGTATGCCCCCCAACGCATGGAAACAGAAAAGGTCCGTGACCTCAGGCAAATCGACGTGCGCATTCAAAATGAAACCCTGGAGGTATTTCACCAGGAACGTCTCCTGCTCAGTGAAATAGACGAAATTAAACTGGTGGATTTCCAGTGCCGCCCCGACCGCCTGAATTTCGTGCTCTCCGGATACGCGGTACGCATGAATAACGGCGTACTTCACTCCTCCGTCCAGGTCTGGCTCACCGCGGAGTCCCTGGGGGGAGGAACCCTTGAATTCGAGCGCCGCTTTTCCGTCCCGGATCCCCTGCTGGATGTGTCGCTGGCATTGAAATTCCCGCGACCCGGTCCCTATCGCATCTACTTCTCGGCCGAAGATCGCCACACCGGACTGTCCGTTTCGCGCAGCCAACGGATTGTCGTGCCCAAATCCCAAGAATAAAAAAAGTTGAAGAGTTGAAAAGCTAAAGAGTTGAAATACCCTTTCGGGCACAAGAGGGAAGAAGTTGAAAGAGTTGGAAAAGGGTGGCAGTTATCAGGAGGGAAAGCAGTTGAGAAGTTGAGGAGAGCCTCTCCCCAATAGCCATTCGCCGGCATTACTTTTCACTTTCCTCCCTCAACTTCCTCAACTTGTTTTTCCTTGACAGTTCTTCCGCCAGTTGATATATCAGATATCAGAATGCCCTCAATAACCGGTTGGATTTTCGACACAAAACGCTTTGCCGTCCACGACGGGCCCGGAATTCGCACCACGGCTTTTTTTCAGGGCTGCCCCCTGCATTGCCCCTGGTGCCACAACCCGGAATCCGTGCCCCTTATCCGTCGCGGCCGGCCCGTACCGCCCGGCGCGCGACAGTTAACGGCCGCTGAACTGATCAGCCGGGTTGAAAGGGACCGGGTCTTTTTCGAGGAATCCGGCGGGGGCGTGACCTTCTCGGGGGGTGACCCCCTTTCTCAGCCCCGCTTCCTCGATGCCCTGCTGGCAGATTGCCGTGAAAGGAGCCTGCACACCGCCCTGGACACCTGCGGACATGCCCCCCCGCAAAAAGCCCTGCCCCTCTTGCTCCGCGCCGACTTGGTTCTTTTTGACATCAAGTTTTTCTTTTCTCGCGACCTGCTTCGCCATTGCGGCGCGACAGACCGTTACATCTTTACCAACCTGGAGCAATTGATGGCCGGCCGTTCCCGCCTGTGGTTGAGGTTTCCCCTGATCCCCGGCTACACGGACACGCCCGATAATCTCAGCGCGCTTAGAGACCGGGTGCGCGCCTGGGCGGATCGCATCGAACGCGTCTCCATCCTGCCTTTTCACCCGGCGGCAGCCCACAAGTACCGGCGCCTGCAAATCAGGAATCCCATGCGCGAGGTTCCAAGTTTGCCCGAAGCGAGTGTTCTGGCCCTTGCGAATCGGCTGAAAGAGGTACATCCGCAAGTACGCATTGGAGGTTGACATGAATGAACGCATCCGCCGCCTGCGCAGACAAAGCCAACGCACACACCCCTGCATTTCTACGGAACGCGCCCGCCTGCTCACAGAGTTTTGCGCCGATCCCATGCACGCGGCAATGCCGGCCGCGGTGCTGCGCGGGTCCGCTTTCCGCCACATCATGGAAAACAAAACCCTTTTTCTGGACAAGGGGGAACTGATTGTGGGGGAACGGGGTCCGTTTCCCCGGGCCACCCCCACCTATCCTGAAATCTGTCTGCACTCTCTTCAAGACCTTGATACACTGCATTCCCGCCCCAAAGTCTCGTTCACGGTGGATAGTGAAACCCGGCGCGTGTACGAGAAACAGATCATCCCGTTCTGGAAGGGGCGCTCGTTGCGCGAACGCATGTTCAAGGAACTTTCTTCTGAATGGCGCCATGCATATGAAGCCGGCGTTTTTACCGAATTCCAGGAACAGCGCGCCCCGGGACATACCGCCGGTGGCGCCCGCATATTTGAAAAAGGCTTTCTGGATATTCTTGGCGAGATCCGCTCCAACCTGGAGCAACTAAACTTCGTCACCGATCCGCGCGCCCTGGAGACCCGTGAGAACCTGCAGGGAATGGAACAGGCGGCGTTGGGAATCATTGCTTTGGGCCAACGCTACGCCGACCTGTTAAAAAAGCAGGCAGAAAAAGAAAGCGATCCGGCGCGCCGCCAGGAATTGCAGACAATGGCCGTCATCTGTTCCCGGGTTCCGGAACAGGCGCCACGAACTTTCTGGGAAGCGTTGCAACACTACTGGTTTGTTCACCTGGGAGTGATCACCGAGTTCAACACCTGGGATTCCTTTAATCCCGGTCGATTGGATCAGCACCTGCTTCCCTTTTTCCGCCGCGACCTGGCGGAAAAGCGCTTGACCCCGGAGCGCGCCAGAGAGTTGCTGTGCGCCTTCTGGATCAAGTTCAACAACCAGCCCGCCCCGCCCAAAGTCGGGGTTACCGCCCAGGAAAGCAACACCTATACCGATTTCTGTTTGATCAACCTGGGAGGGCTGACACGGGATGGAAAAGACGGGGTCAATGAATTGACCTACATGATCTTGGACGTAATCGAGGAAATGCGCATCCTGCAGCCCAGCTCCATGGTGCAGATCAGTTGCAAGAACCCGGATCGATTTGTGCGCCGGGCCCTGAAGATCGTGGCCACCGGTTTCGGCCAGCCCTCCATGTTCAACACCGAGACCATTATCTCTGAACTGTTGCGCCAGGGAAAAAGCCTGGAAGACGCCCGCGAAGGCGGCGCCAGCGGCTGCGTCGAGTCCGGCGCTTTCGGCAGAGAAGCCTATTTCCTGACGGGTTATTTCAACCTTCCCAAGATCCTTGAACTGACCCTGCATAACGGCAGGGATCCGCGCACGGGGATCCAACTCGGGCCGCGGACGGGAAAAGCCGGCGATTTCAGTGATTTCAAGCAGTTGATACAGGCTTTCTCCCGCCAGGTGGCTTTCTTTGCAGACCTGAAAATCCAGGGGAACAACCTGATTGAACAACTCTATGCGCGCAACATGCCGGCGCCGTTTCTATCGCTGGTCATCGAGGATTGCGTAACCCGCGGCCGCGACTATCACAGCGGGGGCGCGCGCTACAACACTTCCTATATCCAGGGCGTGGGCCTGGGCTCCATCACGGATTCCCTGTCCGCGATCCGTCGCCACGTATTCGAGACCGGCGCCGTCACCCTCGAAGAATTGACCTGCATGCTGGAGCGTGACTTCGAGGACCACGAACACTGGCGCCAGCGCCTGCGAGACCAAACCCCGCGCTGGGGCAACGATGACGACGCAGCCGACGGGCTGGCAACCAGAGTGTTTGAAATCTTTTTTGCGGCGGTCGACGGCCGCCCCAACTCCCGAGGCGGGGTTCATCGCATCAACCTGCTGCCCACCACTTCGCACGTCTACTTCGGCAGCATAACCGGGGCCACCGCCGATGGACGCCGGGCCGGAACACCCCTTTCCGAAGGCATTTCACCCGTGCAGGGTGCCGATCGAAACGGACCTACCGCGGTGCTCCGTTCAGCCGCACGCATCGATCACCAGCGCACCGGCGGCACCCTTCTGAACCAGAAGTTTTCCCCGGACCTGATGCAGAACCCCGAGAGCCTGGAAAAGGTTCTCTACCTGGTACGCGCCTATTTCCGCCTGGGAGGACATCACGTCCAGTTCAACGTGGTGGACGCGAATACCCTGCGCGAGGCGCAAAGGGAACCGGAAAAGCACCGCGATCTCATCGTGCGTGTGGCCGGTTACAGCGACTATTTCAACAATCTCGGCCGCGACCTTCAGGATGAAATCATCCAACGCACCGAGTACCAGGGATTCTGAACCATTGTGCCTCATGTCCCCTTCTTTCTCTGCAACTCTCCAACCTTCCAACTTTCCAACTCTCCAACTTCACAGCTCCACCACCACCCCCAGGTGGATCAAGTTGGTTCCCCGCACGCGGAACTCCTTACCCGGTTGCAAACAGGCTATGGTATACTGATTTCATGCCGGAGTCCAGCCCCATTGCAATTGAAGCCCGGATCGACCGTTGGCTCTGGGCCAGCCGCATTTTCAAGTCCCGTTCGCAGGCCACGCAGGCATGCCGCAACGGCCGCGTACAAGTCAACAAGCGCACGGTTAAGGCCAGCCAACCCGTGACTCCGGGCGATGAGGTCGACGTTCGCATGCCGCCCATTACCCGCTGTTGGCGGGTCCTGGCCCCGGCCGTCAAGCGCGTGTCCGCCCGACGGGCCGCGGAATTAGCCGAAGAGATCACCCCGGCCGAGGAGCTCCGGAAACTGGCCGATTTTCGCCGTGATCCCGTGGGCTTCATCGTGGCTGGACGCCCGCCCGGAAGCGGCCGCCCCACCAAGAAAGAGCGTCGCCAGGTGGAGCGGATGCGACGCTGGCAATAGACATCCCCTCTTGATAAAGCGGAACAGGCTTGGTAAAATCTTGCCATGAAAAAAACCTTGATTCTGATCGCCTTGTCGCTGTTGCTGTTTGGTTGCGGCGACCATTCATCTAAAAAGGAACTCCCCAATATCATTTTACTTACCCTCGACACGCTGAGAGCCGACCACCTGCATTGTTACGGCTACGAATACGAAACTTCACCCCACATTAACCGCTTCGCAGCGCAATCAACATTGTTTGAATATGCTTACACCCCCATCCCCAAGACTTCAGCCGCTTTCTGCTCCATGCTGACCGGCCTCCATCCCTTTATCCACAAATGCGCCCCAAACCGCGGTACCGTGAACGCAAAGCTGATTACCCTGGCCGAGGCCCTGAAAGCCAAGGGTTATCATACCGAGGCCGTGGTGGCGAATGCCAACCTGGCCAGGGTTTTCCAATTCGACCAGGGTTTTACCAACTATACCGAAGTCTGGAACGAGGTCGAAACCAAAGAGGAAACAGCCCCCTTCATAACAAAAAGAGTCCTTGATTTTCTGAAAACCCCCCCCGGGAAGCCCTTTTTCATTTGGCTCAACTATATCGACCCACACACTCCCTACATTCCTCCCCAGGAGCACATTCAACCCCGACCACAGGGACGCGATATCCGCGAGGTCAAACCCAGGTTGGTCGCCGGCATGCAGCGGGAAATGAACCAGAAAGGTCATTTTCATGAAGGCCACTTCACCGCCCTCTACGACGGTTCCATTCACTACGTGGACAGCCAGGTCGGCCGCGTCCTGGACCAGATTGAACAATCCGGTTTACTCAAGAACTCAATCATTATTGTCACCGCTGATCACGGCGAAGACCTGGGCGAGAACAATTTTTACTTTAATCACGGGCCCCTGACTTTCAATGCCGCGTCACGGGTTCCCCTCATGATCCGCTGGCCGGGCAAACCACCGCGCCGCGTGCGCAGGGTCGTCAGCATAATGGACATCACACCCACACTGTTTGACGCATTGGACATACCCGCTCCCAAATATCCCATGCAGGGACGCAACCTGTTCACGGACCGCACCCAGCGTCGCTTGAAGCTCTTTGGCCAATTGGGTACTTTCGGCATGGTGGCCGGTCATTTCCACTACATCGAAGTTATGCCACAATTGCAACGCCAGTTGGGATTAGAGCCAAAATACATCTTTAACATCCTCAAAGACCCGTATGAAAAAGAGAACCTCGTCGCCGATTTCAGCAACCTGGCCGAGTCGTTGTCCAAGGAATACAAAGCCTATTTCTCACGTCACGGCTATATGAACAGTGCAAATAAAGCACCCGCCCCCGAATTATCGGAAAAGGAAAAGCGAGACTTAAAAACCCTGGGCTACCTGTAAGCCGGCCAGGCGTTGCCGGGCCGCGGCGGCCAGGGCCGTATGGGGATTGGCGGCAATGCAGGCTTCGTAGCCCCTGCGGGCTTCCTCGCGCCGACCCAGTTCATCCATGACGCGTCCATACACCCAGGCGTCGTAAAACCACCAGAAACGGGCTTCCATATCACCCCGGATTCGTTTCTCGAGGTCCGTGAACGCTTCACTGGCCATGCGCTCCGCCTCGTGCCTGCGATTGTCTTTCAGCGTGTACCAGGCCAGGGACATGGCGGCCAGATGCCGCCGTACTCGTGAATAGGCATTTACATCATGGAAACAGAACTCGCCCCGACCGGATCCGTCTCCGGCCAGCAAATGGGCCCGGCCCTCCAGCAGGCGGTATTCCTCCCAGGTATAGAGCAGAGACATATTCCCGTTGTCGCGGGGAAGGTCCGCGACAATGGCATCGCCGCACATGAGCCCGGTCAGTGAACGCAGCAATGCGGCGTTTCGGGGCTCGTCCTGTTGCATGCGCTGGGAAAACAGCCGAGCGGACTCAAAGTCTCCCTTCTGCAGCAGGCACAGAGCTTTAAAGAAATCCCTCCCCCTGGTCAGTCCCCAGAACCGGTCAAATTTTCGAAATTCCGCCTCGATCAGGTGCAATGCCTCTTCCGGACCTTTTTCAAGAAAGGCGGTTTCCAGCAGTCGCAGGACCGCATCATTGCTTTGCGGATACAGGCCCAGGGCACGGCGCAACAGGCGCCGCCCGCTGGCGTACCGCCCGCGGCGCACTTCCACGTCTCCTCTGTAAAGCGCAATAACCGATTGCAACCAGGGATTTTCAACACCCGACTCAGCGGCGCGTTCCAGGCGTGCGGCCGCTTCTTCCATTTGAGAATGAAGGTCGCAGGCGATCCGGGCTTTCTGGATCTCTGTGTACACATGCCGCAACCTTTCCGGCGGGTCCACAAACACTTGCGCTTCAACACCTGTTCCCAACCGCATGGTACCGTCCTCTTCAATGCGCAATCGGACACCTGAACGATTGACCATTTCGATCGGCCCCTGATGCGGCATTGAACCTTCGTCTTCGTACAGGAAACCCTGGGGAAAATACGCAAGCAGGTTTAGTTGATGCGCGATTTCTATTTTGTCCTCGTTTAAATGGGGAATCAGCCCGATATGTCCTCCACGCGAATCTTTACCAAAGTCAAAGACAATACGGGCAACGAAATCAAGATGCCCCATGCGGTTCGCCCTGCCGGAAAAAAAGAAGCGCCATCTGTGGTTTTCTTCCGGCACAGCGGTCCATTTGCCGATATGGCCGGGAGAATTTATCCAAACCAACCGGCCGTTGGTCAAGAACAAAAATGCGGAGGGAAACATGCCCCTGGCGTGAATCACGCGCGCAATGGTTTCGACTGAACCGTCTCCGTCCAGGTCCCGGGTCTGGAACTCCTCGATGTAACTCCGGGGAATAAAACCGTAATCACCGGCCCGAATAAAGACAGATAGCGGACGGTCCAGTATCACATTGCCCGCGGTATCAATCTGCATCATGCGCGCATCACTCTCGGTGCTTCCCAAAGTGGGTTGGCTGTCCTGATCCATTCCGGCTTCCGCGGAAAAAAACACGGTTACCAGGTGATGGATGGCATGATTGCTGCGAAACAATTGCAAGGGCGGGCGGCATGGCTGCAGCACGGCCCGGTAAATCGAACGGGGGCTGAAATCCTTGGCCCACATGATTGCGCCCCGCTCATCCAGCAGTTTCAGGAGATTGCCCTCGATTCGCACCCGGGCGGGAATGGCGGGCTCACGCGAAGTCCAGAACAAGGCTCCGGCCGCGACTCCCAGCATGAGCAACAAGGCCGCACCGGGAGCCAATTTGCGCAACCAGGTACAAATCACGCGGCGACCGACCCGGGAAGAAGAGAAATAGGCATGCATGGCCGCGGCGTCGCGGAATCTGCCCCCGGGCAACCTGCGCAAAGATCGCTCCAGTCCCAGCCTTACCTGCGTGGGAACCCGCAGTCCCTCCAATCTCAGCGCGACCGGAGTTCTGCCCATGCGGTGGGCCAGAACGGAAAGCGTGTCCATGCCCTCCAGGGGCGAAGAACCACGCAGTACCGTCTGCAGCAACAAACCCAACTGGAACACATCGGAGCGAACACCCACTTCCACACCCTGGAGCTGCTCCGGAGAAAGATAGCGGGGAGTTCCAACCACTTCATTCAAATTGAAACTTCGTTCCGGGTCACCCAAGTCCTTGGCCAATCCGAAATCCAGGATCTTGACTCCCCCGCCTTGAACCAGCATGATGTTGGAGGGCTTGATGTCCCGGTGAACAAAGTGAAGGGCATGCAAGGCCGAGATCCCGGCCAGGATTTCCAGGAAAACCGGCTGGAACGCCTGCCATGACCCGGCTCCCTCACGGTCCAGGCGTTGTTTCAGGGTCTCGCCTTCAACCAGCTCCATAACCAGGAACCAGCGGTCCAGCCAGCGGTCCAGAGAGAAAACCTTGACCACCCGGGGGTCGGCAATGCGCCGTGAAAGGCTGATCTCACGCTTGATGCGCAGCATGCTGTTGCGATCAAGGTTAACGCCCTGGTGAAATACCTTGAGCGCCACTTTTTCATTCAGAATCTCATCAACCGCCTCATACACGGTGGCAAACCCGCCCTTCCCCAGAAAGCGCACCACCCGATAACGCTTGGTGATGCGCGTGCCGGCCGGCAGGGATACAAATTCATGGTCTTCTGCATGGGTACGCCCGGTAAGGACGGATTGAGAGTCATCCTGGCTACGCTTCATGCCGACAAATTGTTTGTTGAATCGGTTACCGTAAGGGCTTTCGCTAAAAGAGTTTCTATTATAGATAGGAGCCGGCCATGAGTCAAGTCGGGCCATGGTAAACCCTCATGTGAAAAACTGTCGGGAGTGAAATGCGACACCAGGCGACTTGGGGCGGCTGAACAGGAGGGGCCCTTTCCAAAAGGAAAACGCTCCCGGAGGGACTCGAACCCCCAGCCTACTGATTAGAAGTCAGTTGCTCTGTCCGTTGAGCTACGGGAGCATTCTCGGGACATCGGGGCGAGAGGATTTGAACCTCCGACCCTCGGTTCCCAAAACCGATACGCTACCAGACTGCGCTACGCCCCGGCAATCCCGAATGTATGAGCTACGGACGGTGGTTCGATGCGATGGCTTACAAGTCCGAAAATTCGCGTTTAAGCCGTTTGCGCATACGTTTCTTGGCCTGGGCTTCTTTCAATCTGCGCTTTTCGCCCGGCTTGAGGTACACGGAATGCTTCTTGATTTCCTTGATAATGGCTTCCTGCTGTACCTTGCGCTTGAAACGCCGCAATGCGCCTTCTACGGACTCGTTGGCATTTACTTCAACATACGCCAAAGGTATCACCTGCCTTATGTGGAAAATTCCGTTGTCAATATACCTGAAAGAGGCAGGTATGTCAAGGCCCATCCTCGGATTCAAGGTGGGCGAGTTTGCGGGTCAGGCGCTGCAGGCGCCGCTCGAGATCCAATTGTTGGACGGCGGACAAATCGCTTGTCTCTAAAGCGTCGCGCACCAGGCCCAGGGCGCGGAGAAAATCCCTTTCCCGATGCTCGTAGTGAATCGACAACTCACGAACGGCCCGCGGGTCTCCCATTTGCCGCAATTCCTCCCATATGGTCAGGGCCTCGTTGTATAGCTTCTTTTTCTTGCGAATTCGCGACAACCGCCTCAAGGCCAGTGCCTGAACATCCAAGCGCTCCGCTGTAGCCCGAATGGTTTCCAGGCGTTCCGCCGCTTTATCGAGGTCGCCGGCATTTTCCAGCAAGCGCGCGCTACCCAGGATTTCGCCTTCATCCCGGGTATGGGAAACATCCTCAAGACATCGCGCGCCCAGGTTCACCAGCATGGCCAATCCCAGAAGGTCCAGGGCGTTGTGTTCCATTACCGCATCCAGAATGGAAAGCTCTCCGGTGCGCAGGAAATCAAAGTACAAGCGGGGGATCTCCGATCCGTCCACATCCTCTTCCCGGCTCAACCCCAGCAGCATATCTCCCAGATACCCCAGCTTGCGGGATGGAAAAGTGTGGCGCCACAGCGTGCGGGCGGGATAAAGAAAATCCAGGTGCGGCAGAGAAAGCAGGGGAAATCTTCGCCTTTGCAGGATGTAACGCGTTTCCATCAGCGGGTAATCAAAACACTTGCCGTTGTACGTCACCCCGGCGATAGGAGACCGTTCCCGCAGAAAATCGTCCACACGCTCCAGGAACTCATTCTCGCGGTTCAAATCGGAGAGCACGAAGATACGGACCTGGAAGCCTCCATTCGCCAGGAAACCGAATCCCAGCATAAAGGCCACTGTACCGGTCCCCCCGGCCAGGCCCGTGGTTTCGGTATCAAAAAAGAGCATGCCTTCAGCATTAATTTTTCTCCAGGCAGAGTCTCCAGCCAGGATTTCCAGCTCCCCGGATCGGACTTTGCGCAAATCACCGATGGTAAACCGGCCCAGCCGGGTTGTATCCGCATAGAAGTACTCCCGTTCCATGAAAGGCGGAATCTCGCGGGGGAAAACCGCGGGGGATTCGAGAGGATGGGCCAGGCAGGCCTTGTCCGGAATGCGGGAACGAATAAGACGGTCCAATTTCTCGCGGGTGGTTAACGCGGGTTCCGATTCCAGCCTCGTCCACTGCTTGCGGATGGATTGATCCAGTCGATCCAGTTTATCTCGCGTTTTCGCCAATGGATAGCCCCCTCCGCAGGGGGTGTCAATCGATCATGTAATTGAGGGGATTGCGGGGTTTCCCGAAAACCCGGATTTCATAATGCAGGTGGGGCGCCGAACTCATCCCCGTGTTGCCAACGTAACCAATAACATCCCCCCGCTTGATCCGTTGGCCCTCGCGAACGTTAAAGGAAGCGAGATGACCATAACGGGTGGTGAACCCGTAACCGTGATCAATGATGATCAAGTTGCCGTAGAAGGAACGTTTCTCCGCGCACAACACCAGGCCGTTTGCCGGGGCGATCACCCTGTTGCCCAGTTGGGTCGCGATGTCCAGGCCATAATGAAAATCCCGTTTGCCCGTGATGGGATGGCGCCGCTGTCCGAAAACGTCGGTCAAATATCCGCGGGTCGGCCATATGGAAGGCGTGGATGCCAAACGCATCTTTTGTTTATCTATCACGCTGCGGACGTACTTCAGGGTGTTTTCCAATTCCCGGGACTTGGTGTTGAGTTGAGTGGCATGCCCAAGGATGTCTTTGCTCCTGGGAACAGTCACAGGCTCTGCGGCGGGAAGGATGGGATCCGTGCGAAACTCCACCGGACCTCCACTACCCACTTCCCGTAAAGCCAATGGAGATTTCAGCCCCGCCGCCACCAGGATCCGGTCCGTGTAGATCTCCATGCGCTGAATACTGAGGTCAAGGGTTTCGACTTTTTTGCCTAAATCGTCAATCAGGCGGTCTTTTTCAACCATATCCACTTTTAACTGACTCAACTCGCGCTGATCCGAAACGGTATTGAGGTAACCAAAGATGGCGAATCCGGATATGGCTAAAAGCGCCAGAACAACCACGGCGGCGTTACGCAGAAAACGTCCCGATACCGAGAACTCCCTGCTGGAAGTGGTCGCTCCGGAAACCACAATAACGGAGTAGACCTTGTCCTTTTTTCGCATACCAATTACACGCAATACAACAAATCAAATCAAAAGTCAACCACTTTACGCCTTATGTCTGCGTTTCCGGGCTCAGTCGCATGCGTTAACTTGACTTTCTGAATCAAACTTGATACACAAAAATCAGGGTCACAGGAGGATGAATGAGCAAATACAGAGTTTTACTGGCTGACAGCAGTTATACCATCCGCCGGATCGTTGAATTATCGTTCTCTGAGGAATCCGATATAGAACTCATCACGTTTGAAAGTGGCACTCCTTTGCGGGAAAAATTACTCGAGTTGACTCCCCATATTGTATTGGTGGACATCCGCCTGCCCGAATTCAACGGTTACCAGGTTTGCAAGTTTGTCAATGGGAGCGAAGCCCTTGCCCACACCCGCGTTTTCCTTTTAAAAGGGGGGTTCGAACCCATCAACGAAGAGCTGCTCAAAGAATTGGAGTATCAGGAAATCATTACCAAACCTTTTGATTCCAACGCTTTGGTGAAAGCGGTCAAAGAGATCCTGGAAGAAGACCGTCCCGAAGCTCCGGCGCCAAGAGAAGAAGCGGACATCTCCGACTCATTTCCCGAAGACCTGCCGGAGATTTCAGGCTTTGAAGAGGAATCCGTCGAAGATATCAGCTTTTCAGATGTCAGTGATGAGGTTTCCTCGGACCAGGCACCCAAGGTGGCACAGAAATCCGACACCTCGGACACCGATGATTTCATACGTGACGAGGTCGTCCCTTCAGAAGAGATTACCCAGGGAGCCCAGCCTGAACGCGATGACTCACTAAGACCTGACGACAACGCGGAAGAGATCCCCAATCCGTTCCAGGAAAACTCGCGGGAAAGCGATATCGACGAATTGCTGGAAAAAGAAATCGAACGCGAACGCCAAACCCATCAAGATGAGCCCGATTTCGGCGCTCCGCAAACGGGCGAGTTCCGTTTCGAGCCCATGGAACCCGCCGACTCTTTGCATAAAGAAGCCGAGGATTCAGAAACCGGGGTTGAGGAAGAAAAGCCGGAGCCATCATCCGTGGACGAATCCGGGGCGGATGCGGAACCACCCTCGCCCCAACAGTCCGGCAGTCCCGATACACTTTCTGAAGCCGAACTTGCCCAGGCATTCGCCGAAGCGCCGGAACCGCGCCAGAGAGACGATATTTTCGCACCGCTTGAGACAACTGAGCCCGAGTCAGAAACTCCGCCCCCGATTCCGGAGCCGGAACCGCCTGCGGAACCGGAGCCAACGACTCCCATTGAAATTGAACCCACTTTTCAATCCGATACGGAAGAACCCACTTACTCAATCGACGCCGACACCGATGCCGAACGCATATTGGACGATTTAGACAAACTATCCGCGCAAACAAAGCCCACAGAAGACACGGCAACCGCAAACAAAGACCAGGATGAGGGAGAATCGGAGCCTCAGACCGGCGCCATTGATCCCCAACAACTCACCCATCGTCTGGAAGACAAGCTGAGTATCGCAGTCAAAGAAATTCTCTGGGAAGTGGTTCCTCCACTGGCCGAAAAGATCATCAAAGCAGAGATCCGCCGTTTGGAATCCGAGGTCGAATCCGGCGAGACCTGATCATCGAGCCGGCAATCGCATGTTCCGCTTCCTGTTGCCGAAGCATTGCGATCATCATGCGCTTGAAAGCCGGTGGGGGAATGTCTGGAGACAAATCGACTCTTCACAACCGGCAACTCGAGAAGATATCAAACCTGGGGACTTGTCGACATGCATTCACAAAGATATCCTCTTAAGACACCGCATTATGCGGGAAATCTCTTTACAGGAAACAGGCGGGGCACCACCCCTCACCAAAGAAATGTACAGCGAAAACGGGCGCAAGTTGCTGGATTTTTCTCTCTTATTGCCCTTTGGCGCTTGCGACGACGCTGATTCAGATTCCCAAGATATGCTGAGGATTTACGGTACGGATGCACTACGCTTTGCCATTGCCATGCAACCGGGATGGCCCCCTGGTCCAAGTCGCCTGCAAGGGGCCCTTACCCTGGCCAACAAATTCTGGAATTGCCTGCGCTTTGCCTGCATGCATTTGCAAGGTGATGAACCCCTGTCACCGGATCTTCGCAGTTCCTCGGACATGGAACGCTGGTTCCTGCAACGGCTCAACACCACCACGGCGCAATTGAACGAGCATTTTGAGCGCAACCAGTTGTCCTCGGCCTGCGCACGACTGCAATACTTGGTCCGGCATGATCTGAGTGGATGGTTCCTGGAATCGATCCGTCTCCACATCGGCAATCCGGCATCACGCCAGTGTGTCCGCTACGTCATGCTGCACATCGCCCACCTGCTTCATCCCCTGATGCCCAATATCACCCAGGAAACATTTTTTCGGCTGTCGACCTCACCACAAAAACTGTTCCTTCAACACCCATTTCCGGAATTCCGCAGTGAGTTGATCTTTCCTCAGGCCACGCGCAGGGTGGAACAGCTCCGCAAACTGGTTCATAGCATTCGCAGCCTCATGGGTCTGCATTTTATCCCCGCCCCCAGTCGCATCACCGTGATATTGACCAGCAACGAGCCGGAAATACAGCGCCTGATTCTTGCCCATGCGGAAGATATCTGCCACCTGGCCGGAATTAGCAACATGAGGTTGGATGATCCCCCTCCCGGCCATGCCATCAGAACCGTTTCACGCTCCTGGTCGATCTCTATTCTCCTGGATGATTCCCGAATTCACGACTCCATTCGGGTTAGCCTGCTAAAAGAGAAAGATGATCTCAGCCGCCGTATTCTTCGCATGCAGCACAAGCTCGGGAATCGAGGCTTTATGGATTCCATTCGCACGGATACGGCCCGACGGTGGAAAACACGCCTGCGGCGAGACCTGCGCCGCAGGGAGCGGGTTATCCGCACCCTCGGCATGTTGACCGCACCCCAGTCCGAAACCATGAGAAAAAGATGAAACCCAAAGTCGCCGGAATCCGATGTGTTCACCTGGCCACATGCCCATCCACGCAGGATTACCTCTCTAATCACCTGGACGAATGGTTGCCAAGGCTTCCTGTTTGCGTCACCGCCGATCACCAGAGCGGGGGACGCGGACGCGAGAACCGTTCTTGGCATTCCCCCCCCGGTCTCGGACTGTACCTGTCGTGGGGATTCCGGCTGCGACAAAAAAAATCATTGCCCTGGGTTCCCCTGGCCGTGGGTGTGGTGGTCGCGGAACTCCTGGAAACCTACTGCGGCAAAAGAACGGTCCGACTCAAATGGCCCAACGATGTGCTCATCAAAGGGCGTAAAGTGGCCGGCATCCTAAGTGAGAGCCGCCTCACCCCGGAAGGCG
Organism: Candidatus Aminicenantes bacterium; assembly: GCA_011049425.1. Classification (NCBI taxonomy): domain Bacteria; phylum Candidatus Aminicenantota; species Candidatus Aminicenantota bacterium. Next base: position 26,962 of record DSBM01000107.1, on the reverse strand, counting down.
CCATCTGTATCTGCGGAATCGGCATCAACCTGAACCATTTGGAAACGGATTTCCCCCCGGATCTGGCGCAATCGGCCACATCCATGCGCCTGAGTTGCAACAGATATCCCTCGCCTGAAACGTTGTTGACCCTGACCCTGAACCGCTTGACAGGGGTTGTCGACGACCTTGAAAAGCAAAGGATCCGTGGTTTGCGCGCCCGGGTCCGTCGTTTCACAAGCTGGATGCGATCCGGTAATATGGAATTTCACCAAGGGAAAAATCGCCATCAAGGCCGGTTCAAGGGAATCGCCACGGATGGGGGAATGATCCTGGTGACGAAAAAAGGCAAAAAAATGATTTTTTACAGCGGTGAAGTAGAAATGACTGATCCCGGCAACAATTCAACTACTCACCGTTAAAAATCTTCATCCACTGATCCACTTCCTGATCGGAAAGACGGGTGTCGATGCGTTTCTGGGTTTCTTCCTTTTTTCCCGTTTCCCGGTATTCCCGTTTCAGCTTAAAATAAAACTCAATGGAGTTGACGGTTCTGGCGCCCAACTTGCGGGCAAAGGATTTCAGTTCGCGATCCGAAGTAATCAGTATTACATCACGAAAATCGTTGTACGCATTCAGGATTCGTTTGATTTCATCATCCGCGCTGCGCCCATAACGGGGATACAAAACCAGAAATTTCGGACTGATCTCCTGTCTGTGCGCCGTGCCTTCGGGTTCACCGTCAAAAACCACGATAACCTTGCTCTTGCGGTTTTGTTGAAATTTCAGCAAGACATGCAGGATCTTCTGCCGGGCGCCCTCTTCAGCCAAAGAGATGTCTGGAGAACTGCCGATCAGGTTGTTTCCGTCAATCACATACGGCATGGGTGCAGACTTCAGCCCGGCGGCCAGGTCATGGGCCGCCCACCCAACAAGTGGATGTGAAGATGGAAAACACTCTGTCCCGCTTCCGCGCCCGTATTGATCACATAGCGGAATTGTTTTAACCCAGCAACTTCCGCGGCGGTATTGGCGGTTTGAAAAAGCCGGCCCAGCAATTCGGCGGAAGCCGCGGTGATATCCGCCACATGTCGGCGTGGAACCACCAGGAGGTGGACCGGGGCCTGGGGTGAAATGTCTTTAAAAACCACGGCGTCCGGGTTCTCAATCACAAACTCCGTTCCCATTTCGCTCTTTGCAATGCGACAAAAAAGACAATCATCCATGGTGACTTTCCTCCACGCGAATCAACGCCCCCAAACCGGCAAGTTTCTCCGGCAAGCGCTCATAGCCGCGAAACAACTGCTTGGCATTCCCCACAACCGTCTCACCTGAAGCTATCAGTCCACCCAGTACCAGGGCGGCCGATGCCCGCAGGTCCGTTGCGCGCATGAAACATCCCTTCAGGGGGGTTGAACCGTGAATTTGTGCGGTATCACCGTTTACGGAAATATCCGCTCCCATGCGACACAGTTCAACGGTATGTTGGAAACGGTTGTCGAAAATGTTTTCTTTTACGCGAGACACGCCGGGAACCTGGGTCAACAAAGTGGTCATCTGGGCCTGGAGGTCGGTGGGAAACCCCGGAAACGGAAGGGTTTCCACATCCAAGGGACGAGGCGAGGCCGCCGCACTGACGCGAATACCGTTTTCATCCTGTATCCACGGGATTTGCGCCCGCTCCAATGTGCCCAACAGGCTCATGACATGACCGGGATCTCCGCCTTTCACGGTAATGTCATTCTCTCCCAGGGCTCCGGCGATCAGGTAGGTCCCCATTTCAATGCGATCGGCGATCACGCGGTGAGATGCACCGCAAAGGCGTCCGGTTCCCCGAACCCGCAGGCAACGTCCACCGTCATCGCTCTCGATTCGAGCCCCCATGGAACGCAGCAGGGTGATCAGGTCTTCCACCTCGGGCTCACGGGCGCAGTTACGCAACTGCGTGTCACCTTCAGCCAGTACGGCGGCCATGAGAAGATTTTCCGTTCCCGTAACCGTAACGCCCGGAAAACTGAAGTCGATGCCTTTCAGCCTCTGAGTGCGGCCGACTATATGATCTTTTTCAATACGGATCTCAGCCCCCATGCGCTCCAATCCAATCAGGTGAAAATCGAACTTCCTGTCGCCGATGGGACAACCGCCGGGGAGAGAGACCCTGGCTTCGCCGGCTCTTGCCAACAAAGGGCCAAGTAAGAGAATCGAAGCGCGGCTGGTCCGAACAATTTCCGGGGGAACGAGGCTTGACGCAACAGAGGGAAGGCGGAGCGAAACTTTGCCGGCATCGAATTCGGCTTCTGCCCCCAGACCCTCCAACGCGCGCAGCATGACATGAATGTCCGCCACATCCGGCACGTTATTCAGCATCAAAGCATCTTCGGTCAGCAGCGCGGCGGCGAGTTCCGGCAACGCGGCATTCTTGGCGCCGGCAACAGTCACACTGCCGCGAAGGGGTCTTCCCCCCTGGATTCGGATCAGTTGAGATTGCATGAAAAGCCATTATACCCACAAAAAAACGGTTTTTCAAGGATGAGGAAAACTCAATTAAGGGCGAGTGGCTATTGGCAAGGGGGAAGATAAAAACTGGAGTTCTCATCACTGGACATTTCTATCCCAAATCCTGGTCTCCGGATGCTTGCCTTGTTGACGGGGAGAGCATACAATCATGGTTACCCGGTTTTCAACAAGGAGGAGATCATGAAACGGATTCTGATTGTGAGCATGCTGTTTTTGGCATTACCGGCTTTCCAGGCCTGCGGGGGCAAAAGCAACGACCCCAAAGCCGTGACGGGAGATTACCTGACCGCAACCGAAAATTATGTGGATGAAATGGAGAAATCGGAAAGCGCCAATGACGTGGTTAAAGCCACCAACAACTATACCGACCGCATTGAAGCGCTGGCCCCGCGCATGAAAGCCATGATGGAGGCACATCCGGAATTAAAGGGCATGAAGGGAAATGAACTGCCGGAAAGCTTCGAGATGTTCAAAGAACGGTTCGAGTCCCTGGGCCCGCGCTTCATGGGAGTCATGGGCAAGATGATGCAATACGGCGAAGACACGGCGGTTAAAGAAGCCCAGGAACGTCTGCAAAAAATGATGAGTACCATTGAAAACTGAGCTTTATTAACAAACCGGGACGATTTACAAAACCGTCCCGGTTTTTTTTCCCCTGTCTTGAAGTGCCAGGTGAATACGAATCGCCGTAACCGCCGCCGGCGTAACCCCGGGAATATCCATGGCCTCACCCAAGGTGACGGGCCGGGCATGTTGCAGTTTCTGCCGGATCTCGGTGGACAGGCTTTCAACCGCGGCGTAATTCAAATCCCCGGGGATCGGTTGTGACCTCACCCGCGCCAGGCGCAGGGCTTCTTCTTTCTGGATGTGGATATAACCTTCGTATTTCACAACCGCTTCAATATAGGAGGCATCCGTTAGATTGAAGGGCTTGAGCAGGGGTTCGTTCCACAATGATTCCACCTGCTGGAATCCCATTTCCGGTTGCTTGAGCAATTGGATTAGGCTGCGGCTTTCTCCTTTGAAATGGACGCGGCTGTTCGCCATTTTGCTCACCAGGGCATGCAAGCGCCGCAAGCGCCGGATTTGTTTGCGATAATGGCGTTCCTCCACCAGCCCCAGTTTCCGGGCCAGACCCCCCAAGCGTTCAAAAGCGTTATCTTCGCGCAATTGCAGGCGGTATTCCGCCCGCGAAGTAAACAGGCGGTATGGTTCATCCACCCCTTTGCGCACGATGTCGTCGATCATCACACCGATATAGGCCTGATCCCGCCTCAGCACGACCTCCGGTTCACCACGAATGTAGGCCACGGCGTTGATTCCGGCCAATAAGCCCTGGGCCGCAGCCTCTTCATATCCCGAAGTTCCATTCACCTGGCCGGCAAAAAAAAGTCCGGCAACCCTTCTGGACTCCAGGTTGGGCTTGAGCTCGGTGGGCTGGAGGGAATCGTACTCGATGGCATATGCCGGGCGCATCATTACGGCATGTTCCAGCCCGGGAATTAGAGCAAGAAATTGCCGTTGCACGTCCACGGGCAGACTGGAAGACAATCCGTTTGCATACACTTCCCGGGTATCCACTCCTTCCGGCTCCAGGTAAATGTGGTGCGCATCGCGTTGCGGAAACTTAACGATTTTGTCTTCAATGGACGGGCAGTAGCGGGGACCGATGCCCTTGATTTGACCGGAATAGAGCGGAGAACGATAAAGGTTCTTTCGAATTACGCGGTGAACATCGCGATTGGTGTGGCCCAGGTAACAGACCACCCGATTGCGAACCTTGTGCCGCGTGTGCGCGGAAAAGGGAAGCGGCGGTTCATCTCCGGGCTGGAGAGAAAAAGAACCGTAGTCTATGGAATCCGCGTGCAGGCGCATGGGGGTCCCCGTCTTCAAACGCAGCACCTCGAAACCCATTTCGCGGATTTGCCGCGCCAGGTCCAGGGATGCCGGCTCATTTGCCCGCCCGGCGGAGAACACATTTTCCCCAATGGTAATTTTTCCTTCCAAAAAAGTGCCGGCCGCCACCAACACGGCCCCGCAGTTGATTTCATCCCCTTCCTGCAATCGCACCGCCACCACTTTATTCTTGCGCACCACCAGTTCACGCACGGTTGCCTGGTACAAAGACAGGTTCGGAATACGTTCCAGTCTGCGCCGAACCACTTCCCGGTAGGCATTGCGATCGTTCTGGGTACGGGTCGCCCGCACCGCCGGCCCCCGGCTGCGGTTCAGTACCTTGAAATGGATGCCGGTATCATCGGCGGCCCGTGGCATGATGCCGCCGAACACGTCAATTTCGTGTACCAGATGTCCCTTGGCAATACCCCCAATCGACGGGTTGCAGGACATCTGGCCAATGCTCTCCAATTGCTGGGTGACCAGCACCGTGGAGATTCCCATCCTGGCCGCGGCCGCCGCGGCCTCAACGCCCGCGTGACCGCCGCCGATCACCACCAGGGTTTCAGGCCGTTCCATGGCTATTTACCGATACAAAAGCGGGAGAACACCGCGTTCAGAACATCCGCGGATGTGATTCCACCGGTCAAAAGACCGATGCAGTCCATCGCCTGGCGCAACTCCTCGGCCAGCAACTCCGCTTCGGGTTTTGTGTTTTCCAGACCGCCACAAATCCGGGTTAACCGCTCTTTTAACTCACGCAGCAACTCCCGTTGTCGCGCGGACACGGCAAAGTCGCTCTTTCTGTGGGTCAATCCATGCACGCGGCGCCGCAGGTAATCCCGGATTTCAGGCAAGTCGGGCTCACCCAGTGCACTTGCTTCACAATATTCTTCTCGGGCATAGCGTTTGCGAATCCGCTCCAGGGTACCGGCATCAGCCCGATCCATCTTGGTTGCCACCACCAGCCGGCAGTGCGCGGCGGTCAATGTGTCCACCTCATGGTCCGCCTCGGTCAGCGGCTGCGATGCGTCCACCAGGAAAAGCACAACGTCTCCCGAGTTCAGGCGCTCAACACCGCGGCGGATTCCTCTGGATTCCAGTTCATTCTGAGGCCCGGCGTCCCAGCCGGCCACATCCGTCAAGTCCACTGGGAAACCATCAATGTAGAGGGTGTCGGTTAAAAAATCCCGGGTGGTGCCGGGTTGTGAAGAGACGAGCGCACGATCATGCCCCAGCAGGGCGTTGAAAAGGGTGGATTTCCCCACGTTGACACGCCCGGCGATTACCACCTTCAATCCGCGACTGAGAATCTCGTTGAAGCGGGCATGTTCAAGAATCAAATGGATTTCGTTCAAAGCGGATTTCACTGCGCCCGCATCCACAACCTCCCCGATATGCTGATCTTCGCCAAATTCGATCTCGGTTTCCAGTACCGCCCCCAGTTCCACCAGGTGTGTGCGCAAGCGTTGCATGCGCCGCGACAACGCCCCCTCCATAGAGGAAAACGCCATGCGGGCGCCCTCCACAGTTCGGGAATGGATCAACTCGTTTACGGCTTCCGCCTGCATGAGATCCATGCGTCCACTGCGAAAAGCCCGCAAGGTGAATTCCCCCGGCTGCGCCCGGCGTGCGCCGGCCGCACACAAGGCCGCGATCAACCGATCCACCAGAACCGGGGATCCATGTAACGAAATCTCCACCACATCTTCGCCTGTATAAGACTTTGGCGCAGAAAAAACCGTCACCAAGCCGCGATCCAGAAGCTCTCCGCGGATTTTCAACTCGACCAGGCCGGCATGGCGGACCGGCGGGACCCGGGGCAGACCGGGGGCGCAAGACCGGACCGATGCTAATGCCCGCGGCCCGGAAATCCGTACTACCGCAAGCCCCCCGATCCCCGGCGGCGTGGACAATGCCACGATGGTGTCACTATCCAGCCAGGGATCGACTTCTTGCGTCACTTGGGACGGATGGTGATGATTTTCAGGAAGTTGTCACCGTTGCTGATCGATTCCAGGTCAGCGTACTTGTTGATGGTCATATGCACAATGCGTCGCTCAAAGGGGTTGAGTTCTTTTAGTTCCAACGGTTGTCCGGCGCTCTTTACTTCCCTGGCAAATCGATGGGCCAATTGGGTGAGTTCGCGCTCACGCTGGCGACGGAAGTTCTCGCATTCGCAGAATATCTTTTTCTCTACGGCATCCGAGAAAAGGCGATTCAACAGGTACTGGACGGCATTGAGCAGGTTGCCGTTCTGGTAGAGCATTAAACGGTAATCCCGCCCGGTGAAATGCACCAAGACGTGCCCATCGAACTCCTGGACAGTGAACTTCAGTTGCAGACCCATGGCGTCAAGCATCCGTTGCACAAAACGTTCCAGATTCGGCAACGCCTGTTCTTCCACCGCCCAGGCACGGATGCATATCTCCCGTTTCTGGCGGCCGAAAAAGCGTGTCTTTTCCGTCACGATCTCGTACTTCAGATCCTCTTCAGGCACACCAAGATCAATCGAGGCCTGCAACAAGGCATCTTTCAACGTATGGGCAAAAAACTCCTTTTTTTCACTCATTTCTTTTTCGTTCCTTTCCTGCGTTTTAATGCTTTCTGCTGGTGCTCTTCCTCTTTTTTGCGGGCGTAAATCGACTTGTTGATAAAACGCTGTTGTCCCAGTTGAAGGACGTTCGAAACCGCCCAATACAAGGTCAGGCCGCTGGGAAGATTGGCCACGAAAATGGTAATCACCACCGGCATGATGTACATCATCTTTTTCTGCATACCTTCACCGGTGGATGGCGTCATCTTCTGCAGAATGATCTGGGTGACCCCCATCAAAATCGGCAAAACGTAATACGGATCTTTTAAAGAAAGGTCGCGAATCCATAAGATCCACGGTTCATGTCGCACCGAGATGGATACGGCCAGGAGTCGAAACAATCCCCATAGAATCGGGAGTTGCAACAGCATGGGCAGGCACCCGCCGGCGGGATTGACTTTCTCCTGCTTGTACAACGCCATCATTTCCACATTCATTTTCTGGCGCTGTTCCGGATCCTTGGGATTGCGGTATTTCTTTTTGATGGCCTTGATCTTGGGTTGCAATGTCTGCATCTTGGCCATGGATACACTGGAAGAATAGGTGAGGGGGAAAAGCACGAGCTTGAGGAAAAAAGTAAAGATTACGATGGCCCAACCGTAGTTCGGCACGAAACCGTGGACCAGGTTGATGCCTTTGAGCATGATCTTGGCGATTGATCCAAACCAGCCGTATTCAATAACCTTGTTGGCGTGATAAAACCGGTCGGTTATGCCGGCCAGGATTTCTTCATCCTTGGGCCCCATGTAAACCGGGCCGGGATTGACCACGGTCATGTAGGCGTAAAGAATTGGTTGCTCCTTATCGGATCGATCGCGGATCAGGTTCCAGCGAACCTCCGAATCTTTACTGGAGGTATCAAAAATAGCGGCAAAATAGGTGGTTTCATAGGCCGTCCAATAATAGTGGCCGTTCAACACCCCCTGTGCGGTTTCGATCTTCGGGTTGTCCGTGGTGGGAAGGGCTTTCTCTTTGGCGAACACCACCGAGGTGATGTCGGAACCGTCGTAAGCGCCGATTTTAAGGCCCGCCTGCATGGCACGGTCGGGATCGCGTTCATTTTCCAGGTCCGGGCCGAACACCAGGGGCACGTCCAGTATCTTGCCGTTGCGCACCACCTGAATGTCCAAATCAATCACGAAAGTATCCGGCTGAAACCGGAAGGTTTTGCGCACGAAGATACCGGCAGCGGTTTCCGCAAATTCAAAAACCACTTCATGGCCTTCCGCGCCCACGCGGACCGGCGCCGGGTTGGATACCCGGTATATTTCGTTGTTCAACCGCCGGAACATTTCGTCCCCGGAAAAGGGCTCAAAATGGAAAGGGTAGATACTGAAACGATCCGCGCTACGGGCCACCAGGTCCAGGGGTTTCTTTTCATCATCCATGTAGTTCTTTAACACCAGTGACTTCAGGGCCGCTCCGCGAGAGGTGAATACCGCGGAAAAGAGATCGTTTTCCACGACGACATCTCTTTCCACTCCGCCGCGGATATCCGCCTCAACCTGCGGTAAGGGATTCTTTTCCGGGTCGGTGGGATCCTCTTTCTTTTCCCTGGCGAACAGGGAAGAAACATCACCATTCCTGCGCGCTTCGCGTTCCGCGGGGACGGCGGCGGCGCCGTCAGGGGACGCCTGTGCGGTTTCACCGGGAGCGGCGGACCGGTCCAACTCCACCGGTCCACTTACCGGGGGTTTCGGACCCAGGAAATACTGGTAAACCGAAATCACGATAATCGACAGGGCAATCGCCAGTATCAGTCGTTTTGTATCCATGTTTGACTCACCTCAATTTTCTCGGGAACGGGATCAAACCCGCCGGAATGGAAAGGGTGGCACTTGAGCAAACGAGTCAGGGCCAACCAGGTGCCGTGCAGGGCACCGAATCGCTCAATGGCGCCGGCCGCGTACTCTGAACAAGTCGGCACAAACCGGCAATGCCGCCCCATGACGGGCGACAAGACTCGTTTGTACACTTTCAGAACAGTCAGTAACAGAGCTTTCATTCGCGGTAATTGGCGTTGATCAGGGCGTCGACATAGAGACGCTCAACCTTATCTCTCTCATCACGATTGAACCGCTTCTTGATGACAACCCACAAATCATAGGGAACTTCAAGCAATCCAGCGTGATGCCGAAACAACTCCTTCATGACGCGTTTTGTATAATTGCGTTGTACCGCGGTACCCACCCGTCGGTTTACCGATACGGCAAAGCGGTGATAAGGCCGGGAACTCCGCAGGTAGTACAAAAAAAAATCTGGTTCCGCGCCCGGCGGGCATGCTTCAGCATCCAACGGAATTCATCCCCGCGATGAATTCTCCGGCAACGAGGCAAACGGCGCGATTCCATTACAACGCCAGCCGTTTGCGTCCTTTGCGGCGGCGGTTGTTCAGAACGGCCCGCCCCCCCCGAGCGGCCATGCGTATCCGGAAACCATGGGTCTTTTTCCGCTTCAAGTTATTCGGCTGGTATGTTCTTTTCACAATTACCTCTCAATCCTGCGATTGTAAGAGTTTATATTACTGAAAAGCGTGCGTTTTGTCAAGCTTGAGACAATGCTGTTTGAGACAATGCGTGCAGGTGGGGACAGTCAGTAAGATGCTCCGAATCTTTTGTTTCGGGATTTTTCAATGTGTTCCGTAGAATTCCCGAAAGCACTTTCCACCCCTCCAACTGCATCCTGCCTTCCTGTCATCTGTCCCCTTTAGACTTCTTCCCTCTTCAACTTTTCAACTCTTCAACTTTACACATATCATTATTCGTGCGCTTTGAGCACAAGCAGGGTGAAATCGTCCCGGTAGGCACAACCGCCGGCAAAAACGTCTATTTCGGCAAGGATACGATCAGTCAAATCCCGGGCGCAGAGCGTGCGATTGGCGGCCGTGAGCTCTTCCAAGCGTTTGCGGCCGAATTCGTTGCCGGCCGCGTCTTCAACTTCAACCACACCGTCCGTAAACGCAACGATCACTTCACCCGGCTGCATCTCCAGCTCTTCCTGTTCGTATTCAGCGTCCGGCATGAATCCGGCCAGAAATCCGCCGCATGACAGGTGGTGAACGCGGCCCCGGGCATCAACCCGGAAAGGTGGTTCATGACCGGCATTGACATAGGTTACCCGGCGACGCGCACCGTCCACCAACATCCAGAACACGGTAATGAAACGGTTGCAATGGGTGAAATCACAGATCAGCGAATTGGCTTTGGCCATAAACCGCGAAGAAGACGAAAGAAAAAGGTCGTTTACCACGTGAAAAACCGCTTGTGAAGACGCGGCCAGCAAAGCCGCCGGCAACCCCTTGCCTTCAACGTCGGCGATCAGGATGGGGCAACCGTCCCGGCGTCGTCGCAGGATATCGTAGTAATCCCCTCCCACTTCGTGAATGGGGCGGTACTCAACACAAAGGTCAAAATTTTCCAGCGGGGGGATCTCTTGTGGCAGCAGGGAATGCTGGATATCGCGTGCGATACCGATCTCGTGCTCAATACGCTGGCTTTCTATGATGCGGTTGACCATGATGGTGTTGTTGACGGCAATCATGGCAAAGCGGGCGACAAAAGCAGCCAGGTCCAGGTCTTCGCTGCCGAGGTCATGGCGATTGAAACGCAAACCCAAACCCATGACCACGGTTTCCCCTCCAGACTCAACCCGAATCAGGTAATGAATCCGGAATTTCAGCAGTTTTTCCCGGACCGCTGTTTTCTCCGGCAACTCCTCTACCCGCTGAACTTCTTTTTTCAGTTTTAATCCATTCAACCCGATAGCGAATGGGGCTTCTTTCTCTCCGGATAAGGAAAAACCGCGCTTGCGGAATATGTCGTTCTCCCGATCGTAAAGAAAAATACGAGAAACCCCCAGCTGGCCCATGATGGTAGAGAAAAAGACCCTGATAATATGGTCGATATCAAAAGAGGAATAGAGGGTGGAAGAGAACTCCGATATGGAATTGAATTGCAGGCGCTTGAGCTTGAGCTCGCGGATCAGCCGACCGTTTCCCGCTTCTTCCATTTGATCATTTCACAGATGTTAAGTCCGTTGCTGGTAGAGTATTCCACGGAGTCCATGATTTTGCGCATCAGCTGAACGCCCAATCCGCCCTTGCGTTTCTGTTTGATCAGCCGCTCAACGCTCACCGTCGCCGGATCCAGCTCGGGGGCAATGCCGGCATAGATGATGCGGATCTTCAACCCGGCCTGCGCGGTAAAAAACTCGATGCGGATATCCCGGCCCTTCTCATAGCGGTAAGAGTGTTTGATCACATTGGTGATTGCCTCGTCAACAGCCAAAGCGATCTGTTGGACTTCCTTGTCGGGGAACTCAAGGATTCCGACCACATGCCGGGTCAACTCCACCACCATTTTCAGCAGTTCCGTGCTGGATGGGATGGTGGCAATCAGATCCGCTTCAGCTTTAAACATACTATGCAAACGCCTGAAGGGCCGTATTCTCGTCCTTTAAAAAATCGTAGATATCGGTAAAACCCACCAGGTCAAAGATATCGTACACCTGGCTGTTGACGCAACAGAGTTTGATGTCTCCCCCCTTTTCCCGGATTTCATCCAGGTATCCCATAATAACGCCCATTCCGGCGGAACTGATATAGTCCAGGTTCTCGCAGTTGATCACAATCCGCAGGACTCCGTTTTCCAAAATGCGCCGGATCTCCTGCTCAAAACGCTCCACGTGATGGGCGTCCAGGTGACCACGCGGGTAGATCACGGCAACTTGATCCAGAGTCTGGGATCTCAGTTGAAAATGCTTCATTGATTCACCTCAAACCGGCTGTCCGCGGCCATTGTAATGAATTGGCCCGGGGATTGCGATCACATTACTCAACCACCACAACCGCCACCGCCTGGTTGCGCTCATGAGAGATTGACAGGTGCAAGTGGCACAGGTTGCGGCGTTGAAATTCCACGGCCGTCCTGCCCGTCAGCGCCAATTCCGGCCTGCCCAGCGGATCGTGGCGGACTTCCACTTCATGCCAGCCCATTCCCAGCCGCCAGCCGGTTCCCAAAGCTTTAAAGAACGCTTCCTTGGCCGCGAACCGAGCGGCATAGTGGATTTCCCGCCTGGCCATCGATTCACAATAGCTGATCTCATCCGCGGTAAAGAGCCTCTCAGCAAAACGGGGATTGCGCTCCAGGGCCTCCCGTACACGCCGGACCTCAACCATGTCCATTCCCAATCCGCGCACAGCCATTGTTTGATTATATCTCAAGCTTGCCGACGACTCCACCCCTGTCATCCAAATGGGGCGGGAACACGTCCAATCAACGGCAATTGCCATGCTACGAAAAAGGCGAAAAGAGAAATCTGTCTGTTTTGAGTTATAATGACAGCAAGGCGCACCTGAAAGAATAAAGACCGGAGGTGAATGTGAAAAGCGTCACCTTGTTGATTGCCGTATTGTTACTGGCCACGGCCTGTTCCGTCCCGACCCCGCGCACAGAAATGCAATTCGCGAACCGGTTGGCGGAAGAAGACCTGTGGGACGAAGCCCGTTACCGCTGGGAAAAACAATTGAGAGAGAACCCGGAGTCCCCGGCACTGCTCAACAACCTGGCTGTTGCCATGGAACAATTGGGCAAACGCGAACAGGCGGAAAAATTGTACCGCAAAGCATTGGCGTTGGCTCCAAACAACACGATGATCCAGCGCAATTTCAACCGCTTCAAAAACCCGGACTCAAGCGAACCGGAGGATCAAGATGAAAAACCGCAACAATCTTCCCCGGAAACGGGTACTGGGCGCTAGCCTGATTCTCTTTATCGCCGTGAGCGGATGCATGGATCGGTTTGTGCGCGTTTCCGTGCCCATGCCCCTGGAAGAACCCCTGCCATTCAGACAATACTCCCGTATTATTCTGGGAGAATTCAAGGAAATCGTGGAGCCGGAAAACTACGCGCCAACCGTTCACATTCAGGATTTCTTTACCCGGGATGTGGCGACACTGATCCAGAAACCGGTGGAACTCCTCCCGGAGCTAACCCCTGAATCATCACGCCTTGGCACCTTCGGGCCCGCGCTTTTAATCACGGGCAGCCTGGAGACCAAATTCAACCGCCGCAATGTGATAGATGAAACCCGCGGCCGCTACGGAGACACCATTCGCAAGTTCAAGGACATTCAGAATTGGCGCATGCAATTGGATGTGATCCTGACCAATACGCAAACCGGAGAGAAAGTGGCCGAATTTTCCACCGCGCGGGAGTTGCGAGGAGTAGAGAACACCGACATTGAGTTCAACTACCGCAAATTGTACAACCAGGTCACCGACCGCTTCGTCAACCGGCTGACTTCAGAGGAACGCCGGCACGACCGTTTTCTACTTGTGGAATAGGTAAAGAACATGAAAAAAGGCAAAACAGCTGTCTTTTTGGTTTGGTTTGTGGCCTTCGCACTCGGTCTTTGCGCTCAATACGGATACTATGGAAAAAACAAGGTGAGGCTCTCCCAATTCAACTGGCAGTACGTGGAATCGGAAAATTTCCGCGTATATTACTATACGGAACGTTTGGATCTGATTCGCTTTATCACCCGCTCCGCTGAAGGCGCCTACAGCCGCATCTCAAAGTTTCTAAACGTCCAGGTTGAAGACAAAATCCCGCTTATTTTTTACCGATCTCACATCGATTTCGAGCAAACCAATCTTTTCCCCGGCTTCCTGCCCATCGGGGTTCAGGCCTTTGCCGAACCCGTGGCTCAGCGCGTGGTGTGTCACGGCGATATGGCTCCCGAAGAACTGGCGCGCACCATTACCCATGAACTGGGGCATATCTTTGAATTTCAGATCCTGTTCAAGGGAGTGACCCATTCCTCAAGGGCACTGCGTGCGCCGCCGCTGTGGATCATGGAAGGTTTCTCTGAATACGTCACCGAAAACTGGAACAGCTTCAGCCTGATGACCGTGCGGGATTCCGTGCTGAACGACAACATCGCGGAACTGGAGAAAGACTGGAACCTGAAGTCCGCCAGCGCTACCGGGCGTACTCCCTACGACATGGGACACCTTATATACGAATTCATTGAACACCGCTATGGCAAACGGGCCATACGCAACCTGCTGGAATCGATCCGTCCCGGTTCCCTGCTCGGAAAGCGGCGCGACCCCTTCAAGTTTTTCGGCACCTCTTCCAAGGAGTTCAACTTTGAATTCAAGAAGTTCGCCCGGGACCGGTTCCGCGACTTCATGAACCGCGAAAACCCCGAAGATTACAGCTTCCCCATAGGGCCGGAATACCCCCCTTATGCGTACGCGTTTTCCCACCGTATCTCGCCCACCGGCGAACTCCTGGCCGTGCTGACCGCCCACATGAAACGCCGCAAACTGGAGATGGTGCTGGTCTCCATGAAAGACGGCAAGGTGATCAAAAATATCACGCCCGGATTCACGTCAAGATACGATTTCATTGAGTACCAGTTCGATCCCGCGGATGGGCCATCCTTTACCTGGGATCGCCGCGGAGAAAAACTCGCGTTCTTTGCCCGCAAGGAATTCAAAAACTATCTGGTGGTCATGGATGCCGCCAGCGGAGACTTGATTTCCCAGTTGCCCCTACCGGAAATCGACGCCCCCTCTTCCCCCACGTTTTTGCCCGACAACCGCACCATCTGGTTCACCGCGGTCAAAGACTCCATTGCCCGGATTTACGAAATCAATATCGAAAAAGGCGTTCCCCGCCCGCTTTCCGACAACAGCCTCTTCATCCGCGCGCTGGACATCTCTAAAGACGGCAAAGAAGTCGTTTTCTCGGCACGCTCAGGGCAACACTTCCACATCTACACGGCCAAGCTAAACAATTTGTCCGCGCCCGTGCAGTTGACCCGGGGGAAATCCAATGACATCTCCCCTTTCTTTTCGGAAGACGGCAGGTTCATTTACTTTAGTTCCGACGACCGGGAAGCCTTCAACATCTGCGGTATTGATCGCGTCACCCGCATTCGGCACCGTTACAGCGACGTGCGCACCGGCAACTTCTTTCCCATCCAGATCCCGGGAAGCCCCGCGGAAGTGGTGATTTCATCTTTTCATAAAGGCTTGTTTACCCTCTATCGCAAAAACATCGCCGTCAGCCTGGAGCAGGAGCCCCTACCGGACCCGTCGCCGCCGGCAAGCCAGGGTGACGAGGACACGGACCGGGGAACCATCTACACATCGCGGCTCGGTCCGGCTTTCCGCACCCCGGAAATCGAGATCGAAGAGAAAGGCGACTACAAGCCGTTCAAAGAGCTCTATATCGACTCTTTGCCGAATATCGGGGTGGGTTATTCCACAGACGGCAACTTCCTGGGATACACCTACCTCCAGGCCAGCGACCTGATGGGCGACCACAACCTGAGCCTGTTCCTGGCCACCCAGTACGGATATCGTTCATTTCGCATGTCCTACATGAACCTGACCCACCGCCTTCAGTACTATGCCAGCCTTTTTTCCTGGAACGACGGCTACTACTACTATACCACCCGTTCCTATTTCTCTTTGCGCAAACGCTTCGGCCTTGACCTCGGCATCCTGTATCCATTCAGCCGTTCCACGCGCCTGACGGCGGGAGCTTCTTTCTACCGCCAGGAAGAGGATTCCGACCTGATCTACCTGCAGCGCAAATTGCCTTATGGACAGTATTTTTCCGGCTACGCCATGCCACTCACCCTGTCGCTTACCGGGGAAACCACCCGCTTCGCCGCTTTCGGCCCCCTCATGGGGCACACTTTTGACATCACGTTCCAGAAATTCCTTAATATAGGCGATTCTTTTCAAGACGCCTATACCCTGACCGCCGACTTCCGCAAGTACCTGCATCTGGATACCCAGACCCTGCTGGCATTCCGCTTGCGGGGATTCACCTCAGGCGGAGAGAACCCAATGCTCTTCTGGATGGGCGGCGACAACACCATTCGTTCCTCGGAGTACGCCCGTATCACCGGCAACCACGGATTCCACTTTAACGCGGAGTTCCGTTTTTCATTGATTCACCTGGCCGCCACTCCCCTGGGACTGATTGGTCCCGTCCGCGGAGTGTTCTTTTTCGACCTGGGCGGCGCCTGGTACAATGATCAGGACTTCCGCCTCTTCAAGCCGGACGGTGGTCTGCAGTTGCAAGATGGGATCTCGTCCTACGGGTTCGGCATCCAGGCGTTCCTTTTTGGGGTTCCCATGCATTTTGAGTGGGTGCGCCGCTGGGATTTCCGCGAATCGTATTACTACGGGTTCAACTTCTGGATCGGGTTTGATTTTTAAAACCGGAGTTGGAAGTCGTGCCTTCTTCGTTCTTGTGATGCGGAATTTTGGGCGCTGGTGATGGGGACTCGGGAGAACTTGTGATGAGAACTCCCCAGGAATGGTGATAAAAACCCATCACATAGCCTACTGGCATGTATCATCATCACAATACTTGTAAGCGCATCATCACATTTCGGACAGGCGATTCTGAACTGAGCTGCCTGGCCGGATTCATCATCACCAACACTCCTTAGTGTATAAGGTGGCAGGAGGTAGGAGACAGGAGACAGTGTACGGGCGGTTCGCGAACCGCCCCTGCTTTTTAAACATCTTCCCTTTTATGCCCGAAAGGGTACTCTTCAAAAGCCTTTCCCTTTTTAAACCAGAGTGACGTGCAAACCCACACAAAATGGAAGAGAACCCAACTTTTCAACTTTAATTGAATCCTGAACGGTTTTTGGTTACAATGCCCGCATGGCACAATTGATTGAAGTGGATTGCCCGTTCTGCAAGTCCAGGCTGTGGATCGACCTGGAAACCCACCAGGTAGTCCAGCATCAGAAAGCCGTGCGCAAGGATCCGGCCGACCTGGCGGACCTGCTGGAAAAAGAAAGAGAAAGAAAGCAAAAAGCCGACCTGCGCTTTTCCCAGGCCAGGGAACTGGAGAAAGCCAAAAAAGAAAAAGCGGCCCGCCTGTTTGAAGAGCAACTCAAAAGAGATCCGGGAAAGGAATCCTGACCCCGCCCTTCCCCTTGGAGGAAATACCCATGGAATTTAGCGAATTGAAAAAACGCATCGCCACGCAGATGAACACGGAAAAACCTGAATTCATTCAAAATACGGATACAAACGTCAACATCGGGTTCATCGACCTTTCCGCCACTCAGAAGCTGATTTTCTCGGTTTCCCAGTTTCGCAACCGCGACTACCTGGATATTCGCACCTGGTTCCAGGACCAGTCGGGAGAATGGAAGCCGACCAAGAAGGGAATTCACCTGAATCTTGAACTCTTCAACGATTTCCAGGGCATCCTTGAAAGCCTTTCCGTGGTCCTGAAAACGGACGCATAAACCCGGAAACAAACCGCACCCATGCCCCGACGCCTGCTGTTGATCCATACCGGCGGAACCATCGGCATGGTGCGGGACCAGGCCAGCGGGGTGCTTAAACCCGATCTCCTCTACGACAGCCTGACCGGTTTCATCCCTGAGTTGAAGCACTTGGCGGACATCCAGATTGAGATCCCTTTCCTGCTGGACAGTTCCGACCTGACATCAACACACTGGCAGGTCCTGGCCGAATTGATCCACGCCAACCACAACCACATTGAAGGCGTGGTGATCACCCACGGAACAGACACCCTGGCCTACACGGCATCCGCCCTGTCGTTCATGCTCGCAAATCCGCCTTTTCCCGTTATCCTGACCGGGGCGCAAAAACCCTTGAGTGAAATCCGCAGCGATGCCCGCTCCAACCTCATCAACGCGGTGGAGCTGGCGTTGTCTGAAATCCGTGAAACAGCCATCCTTTTCGACCACCGCCTGATGCGGGGGAACCGCACCGTAAAGAGCCATATCAACCACTTTGACGCTTTTTCCTCACCCAACTACCCCCTGCTGGCGCGAGTGGGCATGGACATCGAAATCTACCACCGCAACCTGCTTTCCACCGCCGGAGGATTATTTCACATCATGACGGAAATGGATAATTCCATTGACGTTTACCGCCTTTTCCCGGGCTGCCGTACCACTTCTTTTACACCCGGCCAGGACACCCGGGCCGTGGTGCTGGTGGCTTTCGGCGCCGGAAACGTTTCTCTTAAAAACGGCAACCTGATTGACCGGGTCAAACAGTGGCACCGGGAAGGCCGTCTGGTGGTGATCCTGAGCGAATCCGGAGCCGGGCGACTGGATCCCGGCTTGTACGAATCAGGGGCGCGCCTGCTGGATGCCGGGGCCGTTCACGGCGGTGACATGACCTTTGCCGCCAGCATCACCAAGCTGATGTTTTTACTGGGGCATTGCGATGACCCGGCCGGCATTCGCAAAGGGTTTCTTTCCTCCCTGGCCGGAGAACGCAGCGAGTAGAAATCAATGCACCGGCCCAGTTCGCCCAGTCCAGCATTATACGCCGAATCTTTTGTTACGGGTATTTTTTCAGTGTGTTCCGTGGTTTCTACCAGAAGAACTTCCCAACCCCCAACTGCTTTGGTAGTCCCTTAACCTCTTGCCACTGGCCATTTACCTGCATTCTCTTTTCGTTATCCAAAAATCCGTATTTACATATTTACAAGCACCGTCCCCAGTTTACAGGAACTTTTCGCGGATCAGGTTGACCATACGGGCGTTGTCCGCGTGGCCGGTTCTCTGGGCCGTGATGCGGCCGCGGATGGGCCGCCCCAACAGATAAAAATCACCCATGATGTCCAGGATTTTGTGGCGCGCCAACTCATCGGGAAAACGGAGTTTCGTGTTGATGACTTCTCCCTTGTCGATAAGGATGAAGTTGTTCATGCGTCCCCCTTCGGCGAGTCCCAGTTGAGACAACTCGTTCATTTCGTGGACAAAGCCGTACGTGCGCGCCGGAGCAATCTCCTTTTCGAAACTCTCGGGGCTGTTGAGAACAAAGTGGTGAAAAATCCGCCCCAGGGGTTTTGGATAGATCAGGGTGTAGTGCACTTCGAATCGATCTGCGGGATCCACCCGGATATAGCGTCCCTCCGGTGATTCCTCTCCAACCACCAGGGGCCGGTCGATCACGACTTCGGGAATAAATCCTTCCTGGTCCACCACACCGCTGCTGCGAATAAAATCGCAGAACGCCGAGGCCGATCCATCCCCGATCGGGACTTCCTTGTTGATCTTGATGGCCAGGTTGGTGATTCCGAATGCGTGCAAGGCGGCCATCAGGTGTTCGATGGTCCGCGCTTCGAGGCGGTCCTTTTTTACCGACGTGGCATGGTTGGTTGAATCCAGGTACTCCACCCTGGCGGGGACATACCCCTTTTCCGAGATGTTCTCAAAGCGGATGCCCTTGCCCAGTGGCAACGGTTTGATCACCATGCCGGTTTTTTGCCCGGAATGAAGACCAATGCCGTAAAAAATCCCGGACTCCCGAACCGTGCGCTGGGGCCGGGAAACATCCGGATCCGTATAGTCAAAGGTCAACACACCTGAACTTTCACGCTTGCGTCCGGGATCTTCCGGCTCCCGCTCCACTTTTCCCGATTGTTTCTCAAGCATCGACCTGAGTTTGATGTTTTCTTCCAGAACCTGTTTGTGCTCCAGCCCGCGTTTGAGTACAAAGATCACCTTGTCCAGACTCAGGGGTTTTTCCAGGAAATCATAGGCCCCGATTTTCACCGCACGCACGGCGGTGGTGATACTGCCGTGGCCGGAAATCATGATCACAATCTGGGATGGATCCAGGGTAAGGATGCGGTCCAGGGTTTCCAGACCGTCTATGCCGGGCAGCCAGATATCCAGAAGAACCGCATCCGGATTGATGTTGGCGATTTTTTCCACCGCCTCTTCTCCGGAAGAAGCAAAAAAAGTGTGGTATCCTTCGTCTTCCAGAATGGACGCCAGGGAAACCTGGATGTTTTTTTCGTCATCAACCACCAGAACCTTTTTCATGTTGTTACCGACTCCTTCTCAACCAGGGAATGCTTATCCACGGCTTCTTCGGCCGCGTTTATCCCCACATTAACCACAATCTCATTTTTTTGTAACACGCATTCCACCTTGCCGGCGTTTGCCCACTCCGCTCCCAGTGCCACCCGGGAGATGGGCTCCAACAACCGATTCTGGATCACCCGTGTCAGGTTCCTGGCACCAAACTCCAGGGAATATCCTTCGGCGGCAAGAACTTCCAGCACACCGTCTTCGACCACCAGGCACTTGCCCTGGCGTTGCAACTGCCGGCGCACGGGTTCCAGTTGCAGTTCAATAATCCGCAGGATGTTTGCCTTGTCCAGGTGGCGGAAATAGACGATTTCGTCCACACGGTTCAAAAATTCCGGGGTAAAGAAACGCCGCAACGCTTTCTCCCGTGCCGCTCGCGAAACCCCGCGCCCGGAGGAATCCCCCTGGAAACCCAGGCGTTCCGCCTGGAAAAGCGAGGTGCCGATGTTGGATGTCATGATAAACGTGGTATGGGAAAAATCCACCACGTTGCCCCGGGCATCCGTCAGGCGACCGGCGTCAAAGACCTGCAAAAAGATATTCAGCAGCTGGGCATCCGCTTTTTCTACTTCATCCAACAGGATAATAGAGAAAGGGTTCTGGCGTACCCGGTCGGTGAGTTGGTTCGTATCCTGGTAACCCACATACCCCGGCGCGGCGCCCACAAAACGTGAATAGGTGAAACGCTCCATGTATTCCGACATGTCAATGCGGATAAGATGATCTTCCGAACCGTAAAGGGCCCGCGCCAACGCCAGCGCGGTCTCAGTTTTTCCTACCCCGGTGGGACCCACGAAAAGAAACACGCCGTCGGGTCTGCGGGATTTCACTCCCAGGTCCAGCTTGTTCATGGTCACCACGGCGGAAAGTCGCCGCAATGCGTTATCCTGGCCAACAATCTGCCGGCTTAAGCGATTTGGCAGGTCGGAGAGCACGAGGTTCATAGAGACGGAAAGCCGGCTCTGGGGCAGGTTGAGTATATCCGCCAGGGCTTCAGTGACGTCGTCCTCGGTCAACTCCATGCGCCGGGAGTATCCGGCATGGACTTTGAGTTTTATCTTGGCGAAACAACGTTCCAGCAAAAGCAACGCGGACAAGGGCAAACGCCGGGACTTCAAGTGGCGTCCGGCGCTCTCCGCCACGATTTCAAGAACGCCGTCCTTTACGTCGATACGCAGATCCCGGGCCGCCGCATCCGCTCTGCGGCGCAGAATTATTTGTATGTCTTTGTTGGAGAGTTCAGAAACCTGGACACTCTGCAGATAACCCATTAAGGTATGATCCCTCTCCACCGTGTTTTTCATTTCCTCGTAATTGGTGGTGGCGATGACCTGGATAGAACCGTCGCGCAGGAATGGCTTGAGAATGTTGACCAGATCCAGTGAAGTCCCCCGAGCTCCGCCCGGAGACATCATTAAATGGATATCCTCGAGTACCAGGATGTCGTTGCAGCGAGAGAAATCGTTGAGCAACTTCAGCGCCTTTTCCTCGAACTGGCCCCGATACTTTGCGCCGGCCAACAGGTGCAGAAAATTGATCTCCCGCATCCCCCGGGCTTCTATCATGCCCGGGACATCACCATCAACCATGCGGCGGGATAATGCCGAGATCAGGGCGCTGCGACCGACTCCGCTCTCTCCCACCAGCAGGATATTGGAGCGGCTGCCGGAAATCAGGATCTCCATCATCTGGCGGATTTCCCGCTCACGCCCCACCAAATCGGGCAACGCCGTCTCGCTCGACGGACTGATCTCCAGGAACGGTTCATCCGGACGGGGTTCCTTCGGCTGCTCCGTTTTCATGCGTTCCCGAACGGCTTTCACCTTTTCGGTCACACTGTTTGAATGGGAAAGACGCAGAAACTTTTCGTAGAAACCAACCGCCCGTTCGAACTTTCCTTCCAGGCGCGATGCGTCCCCCATTAACTCAAAGGTATCGGCATAAAAGGGAAAAAACAGCACGAACTTCTGTAGCAGGTGCCGCATCTCGGCGAATTGTTTTAAGGCAAGATGACAGCGCGCTTTCATCAGCACCAGGAGCGGGTAGTGCATGCGTTCCGGTGACAAACGCTCAAGAATTTCCAGGCAGGTGGGAAAAGCCCGGTCTGCATACAGGCTGATTGCCCGCTCCAGCAGATCAAGTTTATCCGTCAGTTCGTGGTCCCCGGGAGTCAACCGCGACGCCACCAGGCGGGCACTCTCGATATCCAGGAGCGAACACAGGTAGGTAAACACGGGGATATCCAGATCTTTGCGGGTAAACCGGCGGTGATGGCCCTCCGTGATATCCAGGTATTCCAATCCCCCGGGAATCATCCGTTCCAGAAACAGGCGGCGTTGATCCCGTATCAGCACAAAGGGATAGAGGGGAATGCGGATGGCATCACTTTCAAAGCGCAGGTATGGCCTTTCGGTCTCGATCTCCTCTTCATCATCCACCTGGACAATCATGCCCGTCAGCTTCTGATCCAGAATGGTAAAAAAGTTTTCCGCCCAGAAACGGTAGTCACGGAATAATTGCTGCCGCTCACGGTCACTGCCGACCCTGTCTCGCCGATAGAGATATTCGCCCAGATTCTCCAGCACAAACCCAAAAGTCTGGCGTTCCGAGCGACCAAACAGAAACAACTTGGAATCGAACCGGGCCAGATATTTGCGAATTCTGGCCAACGCGGATACCGGGTCCGGATCAAAAAGGGCCACGCCTTCTTTCACCGCGTAATGCTTGAGTTTATGCAGGCTCTCCGCCCGGATCAGGGCATCCAGCATGTGGATATCATATTGGAGCAACTCCTCGGTGGTCTCCCAGTTCAGGGTGCGATCATCCAGTTTCAGATCCGGGAAAAACACCTGGCGGAATTCGTTGGTGTTTTTCAGTTGACTGACTTGAAGCGTCATCGTCTTTCCCGCTGTCCCGAATACCTGCCGGCCACGACGTTTGCGCAGCCGCAACGGAGGTAAAGTCCCCGGCTACGGGAACATGGCTGTTCCATCCTGTTTCCCGCACTCATCAAAGATAGCGGCGCAGAAATTCCAGGCTGGAATTGGCTTTCATTATATGAGTTCAGCCGGCGAATGTCAATTCAATTGATTTTTGATTGGGCCTTTGCTATACTTTTCAGCCCAGGCCGGCATGGACGCAATACTGGACACAATAAAGAACCACCGAGAGATCAAACTCGTCCTGATCCTGATCGCTGTGGTGGTAGCGCTAAAACTCGTCTATGAACTTCTAAAGATCGCAAAAATCCTCAATGTGCAAGACAAGTCCTTTTTTGATGCCCTCTATTCCATGCTTTTTCGCAGATACTACCTCGTTTCCCAGGCAAGAAAGACCGCAAAAGAAGGCAATTTCCTTAAAGCCGGAAAAATCTACGAAGAGATTGGAGATTTTCGCAAAGCGCTGAAAACATATGAAGACGGACAGCTGTTTACCGAAATGGGGGAATTAAACGAACGCCTGAACCGCGAAACCCAGGCCATTGAAATTTACAAGCGGATCGGCCACCTCGACGGCATTATCCGCTTGTACCTGAAACGCCGCAACATCGAAGCGGCCTGTTCCCTGTTGGAATCCAACAACCGCTTTCAGGAAGCTGCTGAGATTTATTACAACTATGAACGGTTTGAGAAAGCCGCCCAAATCTATGAACGCAAAGGTTTTTTTAAAAAAGCGGCCTATATTTACGAAAAAGACGGCAACCTGAAACGTGCGGCCATAAACTTCGAGAAATGGTTCCTCTCCAACGCGGACACAAGCGGAGGTTTCCATAAGGATTCGCGCCTGGAACAGGACCTCATGAAGGCGGTGGAACTGTATACCCGGGTGGGAGAAAACGAACGGGCATTTAACTTGCTGGTGCAGCAGGACAAGTTCGACAAAGCCGCTGAACTGGCGCAAAAGATGGAGCGGATTGAAGAAGCCGCCAAATTGTACGAGAAAGCCCAGATGCCCATACGCGCGGCCGACCTGTACGAAAAACTAGGTCAGCACCGCGTGGCGTACCAGCTACGGGGAGAGGATTCCTTTGCCCGGGGAAATACCCGGGAAGCCGCGGAATGGTACCTGAAGGGAGAAGATTACACCCGGGCCGCGGAGCTGTTTGAATGGGATCGTAGTTTTGAGAAAGCCGCATATTGCTATTTCATGAACCAGAATTTTGCGGCCGCTGCGGAAAATTACCTGAAAGCGGAAAAGGAAGAGGAAGCGGCCAAGATGTTCGAAATGGCACATCAGTGGAAGCCCGCCGCGGACATCTATTTGAAATACAAACGCTTCCAGAAAGCCGGAGAACTCTTTGAAAAAGCCGGGGAATATTTTAAGGCGGGGGGATCTTTCCTCAAAGTGGACGATGAGAAACGCGCCCTGGCAAACTTCCAGCAGGTTCACCCCAACTCACCGGATTACTTGGCCTCCATCACCCAGATGGCGACCATTTTCCTGAAACATCGCAAGCACCAACTGGTGATTGAAAAACTCGGCAAGTTGCTTGCCGACCAAACCATCTCGCCCAAAAACATCGACTGGTATTACCTGTTGGGACAGGCGGAAGAAAATGCCGGTGATTTCAAGAAAGCCCACTCCATCTACCAGATGGTCCTCAGCGAGAATTACTCCTACAAAGATGTCCACCAGCGGCTCAAAGACGTAGAAAACCTGATCCAGAAATACAAAGAGATGGCCCTGGTACAAGAGGATTCCTCCCAGCGGTATCGAATTATCCGCAAAGTGGGTGAAGGCGGCATGGGAACCGTGTACAAAGCCGAAGACACGGTTCTGCAACGCATTGTGGCACTCAAGGTCCTGAATGCCAGCCTGATCAAGGACAAGCGCAGCTTGGAACGGTTCTACACGGAAGCCCGCTCTACGGCCTCTCTTTCCCATTCCAATATCGTCACTGTCTATGACGTGGGACAACTGGGAGACGATCATTTTATTTCCATGGAGTTCATTGAAGGTGAAAACTTCATGTCCCTGATTCGCAACAACCGCCAATTCTCTATTCCCCAGGTGTTGTATATCACCATCAAGGTCCTCAAAGCCCTGGATTATTCGCACCGCAAGGGCATTATCCACCGCGACATCAAGCCCCACAACATCATGATCACCCGTCAGAAAGAGATCAAGATCATGGATTTCGGACTGGCCGTGATCCGCGGCGATATGAAAAAGGGTGAAAGCGGCATTATTACCGGAACCCCCTACTACATGTCTCCTGAACAGATTCAGGGACAGCCCACCGACCACCGCACCGACATCTACTCAGTCGGGGCCACCGTGTTTCACCTGATCACCGGTCGAGTGCCCTTTAAGGGCGAAAATGTTTTCTATCAGCACCTTTTCGAAGGCGTCCCATCCATGCGGCAGTTGCGGCCCGATACCCCCGACCGCCTGGAAGAGGTGGTTGAAAAATGCATGGCCAAGAAACGCGAAGAACGATATCAAAGTGCACAGGAAGTGTTAAACATAATCAAAACCCTTCACACCCAATAATCAAAAAGGAGAGGGAATCATGGATTTTTCCCTGGACGAAGAGCAACTTGAATTGCAGGAATTGACGCGGGAATTCGCCCGCAATGAGATCCGCCCCGTAGCCGGAGAATACGACGAAAAGAACGAGTTTGCCATGGAAGTCATGGAGAAAGCTTTCGCCGTCGGATTCCTGACCTCCGGAATCCCCGAAGAATACGGCGGCACGGGATTCTCCAGCCTTACCAACGCCGTGGTATGCGAAGAACTGGCATGGGGCTGTGCCGGCATGTACACCTCAATGATGGCCAACACCCTGGCCACAACCCCAATTGTCCTGTTCGGCACGGATGAGCAGAAACGGCAATGGCTTGAGCCCATGACCCGCGAAATGACTTTCGCCTGTTTCGGATTGACCGAACGGGAAGCGGGTTCCGATAATGCCGCCATCAAGACCACCGCGGTTAAAAATGGCGATGAATACGTGATCAACGGTTCCAAGACCTTTATCACCAACGCGGGAGTGGCCAAATTCGGCGTCATGTTCGCCTCCACCGATCCCACCCGTGGAGCCCGCGGGTTATCGGCTTTTATCGTGCTCATGGACGCCCCCGGCGTCACTGTGGGCAAACACGAAAACAAAATGGGGCACCGGGCATCCAACACGGCGGAAATCTTTTTTGACGATGTCCACATCCCGGCTGCCAACCTGTTGCGCAGGGAGGGCTTCGGTTTTATTATCGCCATGAAGACGCTCGACTACGCCCGCCCCGCCGTGGGTGCCGGGGGCGTCGGCGTGGCGCGCGCCGCCTATGAGGAAGCTTTGGAATACAGCCGCAACCGCATCCAATTCGGCCAACCGGTCGCGCACTTTCAGCACAATGCCTTTAAACTGGCCGACATTGCCACCCAGATCGAGAGCGCCCGTCTGATGGTTTACCGCTCCGCCTGGATGCTGGACCAAGGCATAAAGGCATCCAAGGAATCCGCCATGGCCAAGGTTCTGGCAACGGATGTGGCCATGCATGTCACTGTTGAAGCGGTCCAACTCATGGGCGGCTACGGATACATGAAAGAATATCCGGTGGAAAAAATGATGAGAGACGCTAAACTCCTGCAGATCTATGAAGGCACCAACGAAATCCAGAAACATGTGATCTCTCTGGAAATTCTGGGCAAACACTGACCATGGCACCTGGTTCGGGAGAGAGGTGAGAAACCATGGTGTGGCTGCGCCTGCTTTTTTTCGCACTGGCGATCTACCTGGCCTGGCGTTTGCTTTTTCCCCGTTCCGGGCGACGCCGGGAGGCAGGAAAATGGGGCCGAGGGGGCAAGCCCCTTCCGGAAGAGATGAAACAGGATCCGGTTTGCGGCACCTGGGTGCCGATCACCCAGGCCGAAAAGGCGGAAATCAACGGTGAAACCTATTATTTCTGCTCCAGGGCCTGCCGGGACCGATATCTGGAGTCAATAAAAAAAAGTTGAAAAGTTGGGTTCTATTACGTTTCGTGTGGGTAAACATATATTGGGAATCAGTAAGCAGTTGTGAGGAAGAGTACCCGCAGGGCATAAAGCATAAGCGAACGCAAACGGCAGGTT
>DSBM01000106.1 GCA_011049425.1 Candidatus Aminicenantes bacterium | reverse complement strand
GCACCTGAGATGTTTTTGAGACAGCCTCCGGGGGGCCGCCCATGTCACCTGTCACCTTCTTTCCCATCGCCCATAGTCTATGGCCTGTTTTCTCTTGTCATTATCCAAAAATCCGTATTTACATGTTTACAAGCACCGTCCCCAGTTTTTCCACCTGCCACCTGTTCGCTCTACTTGACTATCAGCTCGAAATGGGGCAAAATATGACTTGATTCCCCCTCTTTTCTAAACAAATCCCGAAAATGGAGAAAAATCGGATGGCAGATGACAACACGCCAAATTGGAAAGACACGCTGACACTTCCGCGTACGGCCTTCCCCATGAAGGCGCAACTAAACCGGAGGGAACCCGAAATCATCCAGAAATGGCAGGAAATGGACATCTACCACCGAATTCTCGAGGCCCGTCGCGAGGGCCCGCTGTTTATTCTTCATGACGGTCCTCCTTATGCCAACGGTCACATCCATCTGGGTCATGCCCTGAACAAGATCCTGAAAGATTTTATTGTGCGCATTCGCTCCATGCAGGGACACCGCGCTCCCTTTGTGCCTGGTTGGGATTGTCATGGATTGCCGATCGAACACCAGGTGGACCAGACCCTGGGGAAAAAAAAGGCCGATATGTCGGTGACGGAATTCCGCGACATCTGCCGCGAATATGCCTTGCGTTTCCTGAATGTACAGCGAGAGGGATTCATGCGCCTGGGGGTATTGGGAGACTGGGAAAACCCCTTTATGACGTTGCAGCATGAATATGAAGCGGGGATCATCGAGTACTTCAACTCCTTCGTGAAAAGCGGCAACGTCTACCGCAGCAAGAAGCCGGTTTACTGGTGTACCCATTGTCGCACCGCCCTGGCGGAAGCGGAGGTTGAATACCACAATCACGAATCCCATTCCATCACGGTGCGCTTTCCCATGCCCGATCCCCCGGATTTTCTGAAACCCCACGTTGGTGATGGACTCTCTGTTCTGATCTGGACCACCACGCCCTGGACCATTCCCGCCAACCTGGCCATCGCCCTCCAGCCTGAGGCGGAATACGCGGTTTTTGAAATGGACGGCCAACGACTGATCGCCGCGCGACGCCTGATCCCGGTGATCGCTGAAACCGCGCAGAAAGAGTTTCGCGAAATTTTTGTATTCCCCGGCGCCCGCCTCGAGGGCTTTCATGCCCGGCATCCCCTCTACAACCGGGAATCGTTGTTGATCACGGCGGACTACGTTATGCTGGACCAGGGCACGGGTTGTGTACACACCGCCCCCGGTCACGGCGAAGAAGATTATCAGTCCGGCCTGCGCTACAAACTGGACATCTACTCTCCGGTTCAAGACGATGGCCGTTTCGACTCAACTACCGGCGCCTACGCCGGAATGCACATCAACGAGGGCAATGCCGCCGTGCTGAAAGACCTGGAAAAAGGCGGCTTCCTGTTGCACAAGGAAATCTACCCCCACTCATACCCCCATTGCTGGCGCTGCCGCAATCCCGTCATCTACCGCGCCACCGCCCAATGGTTTATTTCAATGGATACCGCGGATCTGCGCAGCCGGGCCATGGAGGCGACTCGCAGTGTGCAATGGCTTCCCGTATGGGGCCGTGACCGCATGCTCTCCATGCTGGAGAACCGCCCGGACTGGTGCATTTCACGCCAACGCGACTGGGGCGTTCCCATTCCCGTCTTTTATTGCGAAAAATGCGGCGAACCCCTACTGAACATTGAAGCCGTCGATCAGGTTCGCGAGGCATTCGCCGCCAATGGGTCGGAATCCTGGTACAAGCAACCGGCTTCAGATTTCATTCCTGCTGGAACCACCTGCTCCGCCTGCAACGCGACCGGGTTCCGCAAGGGCATGGATATTCTGGACGTGTGGTTCGAATCCGGTTCTTCCATTTCGGTGCTCGAGTCGCGCAAAGACCACAAATATCCCGCTCATGTCTATCTGGAAGGGGGAGATCAGTTTCGCGGCTGGTACCACTCCGCGCTCCTGGTCGGCCTCAGCGCCCGCAATGTTTCTCCTTACCGCACCGTGGTAACCCATGGGTGGGCACTGGACCAGGAAGGCAAGGCCATGTCAAAGTCGCTGGGCAACGTGATTCCGCCGCAACAGATCGTGGAATCCCGGGGAGCGGAAATCCTGCGGCTCTGGGTAGCCATGGCCAATTATCGCGAAGACATCCGCCTGGGGGACGAAATCATCTCCCGGGTCACCGAGAGTTACCGCAAGATCCGCAATACCTGGCGCTTCATGCTTGGAGTACTCCATGATTTCGAACCGCGTCGCCATAGCCTGGACTCTTGCCGCCTGCGTGAAACCGACCTGTTTATCTTGTCCCGCTTTGAAGAGGTCAAGGAAAACGCCCTGGCCGCCTACGATCAATACGATACCCACGTGGTATTTCACACCCTGGCCAACTTTTTTACCGTGGATCTCAGCTCTTTCTACCTGAACTTCAACAAGGACAACCTCTACTGCAACCCGATCGATTCCGCGCAGCGCCGTGCGACCCAGGCGGCGATCCATCATATGTTGCGCGACTCTCTGCTGTTAATGGCTCCCATCCTGGTATTCACCGCGGAAGAAGCCTGGCGGCACCTGCCGGATGCTGAAGAAAACGACTCCATCCACCTGCACACCTTTCCCGGCTTGCGCAAAGACCTGCGCGAACGGGTGGATGGCCGCCGCTGGCAGGCCATTATGGAGGTGCGCGAGATCGCCCTGAAAGAGCTGGAGGAGGCCCGGCAACGCGGAGAAATCGGTGATTCGCTCGAAGCCGCCGTGAGCATCACCCTAAGCCCGGACCAGGCCCAGATGCTGGATTCCGCGCAGGACCTGCTCAACGAGATCCTGGTTACCGCCGCGGTCTATTTCATGAACGGAACCGAAACCGCCATACAGGTAACCCCGTTCAACGGAGGCAAATGCCCGCGTTGTTGGAAGAGATTCGCATCCAAAAGCAGGGTTGAATCCCAACCGGAACTCTGCCCGCGCTGCCGCAAGGTGATCGAGGTCATCCATGAACCGTTTCAACCTGACCGGTAAGGGGCTTTTTCTGGC
The DNA here is from genome assembly GCA_011049425.1 of Candidatus Aminicenantes bacterium. Classification (NCBI taxonomy): domain Bacteria; phylum Candidatus Aminicenantota; species Candidatus Aminicenantota bacterium. The sequence goes on along the minus strand of DSBM01000106.1, from coordinate 11,731 downwards.
TTTGTCCGGCCTGATCGTAATCCTGGACCAGGTCAGCAAGATCGTGGTAAAAAATGGATTGCACCTTTTCGAACGCATCGAAGTAATTCCTGGTTTTTTTTATATCCTCTACATCCGAAATTCCGGAGCTGTCTGGGGACTTTTTGCCAAAGGTGCCGGCACTTGGCTGCAGAAGGGCATTACGATACTCTCAATATTCGCGCTGGCCCTGGTCATGGTCTTTTTTCTGCGCATATCGCGGGAGTGCCGCCTGGAATTGGCCGGCCTTTCCCTGGTGGCGGGAGGAGCCGTGGGCAACCTGGTGGACCGCTTAATTGACGGGTCCGTCGTGGATTTTCTCCATTTCAGTTTCGGCTCCTGGTCATGGCCGACCTTTAACCTGGCTGACTCAGCCATTACCATCGGTGTCTGCCTGCTGATGCTTTCTATTTTGCGGGGTAAGGGCACCGCAGCATGAACTTCGGGATCCCGAAACATGAAAAAACGCATCACCCTTCCGCCCGAGCTTGACGGCAACCGCCTCGATCGCTGTCTGGCGGCGCTTTTTCCTCAACTGAGCCGGAGCCGCATTGAAAAGTGCATCGCGATCGGCAATGCGTACCTGAACAACCATGTTGAAAAACGCAAAAGCCGCACTGTCCATTCCGGAGACTTGCTGGAACTGGAAGTGTTGCCGGAAAAAACGGAAGTTCCCGATTCGAAAACCAACCTGCATTTGTTGTACCGGGACGAGGATATCCTGATCATCCACAAGCCCGTGGGAATCGCCGTACATCCCGGAGCGGGCGAACGCCAAGAAACCATCCTGGATATCTTTCTACGTGACTATCCCGAAGCCGCGGTTATGTGCGCTGACACTGAAAGGCCGGGTATTGTTCATCGCCTGGATCGAGACACATCGGGGGTCTTGATCCTGGCGCGCCACCGCCGCAGCATGCGCCGCCTGATGCGCCAATTCAGCCAACGCCGCATTCACAAGTCCTACCTGGGGCTGGTTTACGGGGTTCCACGTATTCCCATAGGTGTAATTGACCTTCCCCTGGTGCGCAGCCGGCGGGACAGGCGCCGCATTACCGTGGCGCGGCGGCCGAACGAGATCGGCGTGCGCGAAGCCGTCACCCGTTATGAGTTGCTTCTGCGTCTGGGCGACTGCGCGTTGTTGCGACTGGATCCCCTGACCGGACGCACCCACCAGCTCCGCGTCCACATGCGTCACGCCGAAACCCCCATCCTGGGAGACGACTGGTACGGAAAAGGCGGCCCGCCATTCCCCCGCCTGGCGCTGCATGCCCACAACATTCGTTTTAAGCATCCTGAATCCGAAACGATCCTGCACGCCTTCAGTCCCATGCCGGCGGAATTCACGGCTTTTATCCGCTCCCGCCTCCATCCCTGAAACCCTGGCGCGCGTCCCGTCGAATTGGCGGGCGGATTGAAACCACCGCCCGATTCGGCTATAATGCCGCTATACCATGAACGCCATACCCCGATCCGCTACCTTAATCTGGATTCTGTTGCTAGGCATGATTGCCGCTTGCGGCAAAAGTCCGCCTGCCCGGAATCAAGAAAAGGCGGCCGTTCCGAGTTCTGAGTCCACGAAATCGCCGACCGTACTGGAAATCGAGGAATGTAAGTTTTCCCGCGCGGACTTTGCGGACTATCTTTCCAGCCGCTACCCCGACCTGAAGCTGGATTCCAGTCGTTCCAGTTTGTTGTCCCGCTTATTTGACGGTTTCGTCGATTATCAAATCCTGCGTTATCGCGCTGAGCAGGCCGGAGTGACGGTAAGCGCCGATGAACTTCCTGGATTAAGCGAAAAACTACAACTTCCCTCGGATTCATTGCCCCGGCCCATTCTCATGGAAACCGCCCGCATTCAAAAATACCTGTACTTCAACTATTTCCGTCAACAGGAAGTCAGTGACAATGAAATTGCAGAGTACTACCGCACCCATCGAAATGATTTCCGCCAGGAGACGGAAGTCCACCTGTATCAGATCCTGCTTTCCGACAAGGACCAGGCCATTGAACTGCGCGGCATCCTGCAAAATTCCCCTGATCGTTTCGAGGAACTGGCCCGTACACGGTCGCTTTCCCCCGAAGCTGTCAACAACGGATACATGGGCATCTTTGAAAAGGGAGTTTTGCCGGAAGAGATGGAAAATGTGGTTTTTTCGCTGCGCCCCCATCAGATCAGTCCCGTGGTGGAATCAAAGTTCGGATTTCACATCTTTAAAGTCACCAGCCGCAGCAACCGGCGCACGCTGCCACTGCAACGCGTAAAGAGTCAAATCCACAGGGATTTGATGTCCCAGAAACTCCGCGCCGCTTATGAAGTCATGCTGGAAGAAGCCCGGGAATCTCTCCATATAAAAATCGTGAAAGAAAATATGGGCTTTACCTATTCCCCGGAAACAGGAGATCATTCAGATGAAACAGATAACTAAGATAATACTGCCCGTTGCGCTGCTGATGATTCAGCCGGCGCTTTTCGCCCAGACCACTGAAGTGATCGAAGAAGTGTACGCCGTGGTCAACGGTGAACCCATTACCTATTCCGAGCTGCGTAACGCCGAAGCGGAGTGGACCCGTAATCTAAACAACCAGTTCCAGGACGAACAACTGCAGGAAGCCATGGAACGCATGAAACAGGAGTTGATGGACACTTTTATCGAACGCAAGTTGCTCGTAGCCGAGGCCAAGCGCCGCGATTACGATGTGAACAGCGATGTGGATGTCATGATCAAAGAGATCATGAAACAAAACAACTTCAACACCGAAGATGAACTCAAGGAAGCGTTGCGCCGGGAAGGGCTGACTTATGAACTTTTCCGCCAACAGCAGAAACTATACCGCATGCAACAGCGACTGATTTACGAAGAAGTCACCAGCAAAATCAAGGTCGACAACGCTGAGATCATGGGTTACTACAAAGAAAACATCAGCAACTACACGCTCCCTGCCCGGTATGACCTGAATGCCGTTTACCTGAACCCGGCCAACCATTCCGGAGATGAATCGCTTCAAGCCAAAGCCGATGCGGTATTGAAGGCCCTCGATTCCGCGGACTTTGCCACTGTGGCCCGGGAGTACACCGAACTCGGTGCGGATAACGAAAAGAGCATCCACCTGGGAGAGTTCAAAGCCGGAGAAATGGACCCGGATCTGGAAAAGGCCGCGTCCACGCTCAAACCCAAAGAAATGTCGCAATGGGTGCGCGCGGAAAGCGGCTGGTATTTACTGCAATTGATTCGCTTTGAACCTTCCGGGTTAGTGGAATACGAAGAGGTCCGTGATCAGATCAAACGCATCCTTATGGCGGAACGCCATGAAGTCAAACAAAGGGAATACCTGGACCAGTTGAAAAAAGAAAGTTACATCCACATTTACAAACGTTGGCAATAAATCGGCTGCGGGCTTCGTCCCATTTAGCCTGCGTTTCCCGCAAGGATTGTCGCGAAATGGACGGATGGTTGTGAGAAATGCAGGCTAGATCCGGATTACCAGGCCCGCGGAATAGCGGATAAAATCTATGGCTTCAGTCCCTGGAACGCTATCATCCCTTTTGCCGTGTTGCTGAAAACGCACATCCAGCCGCAAAAACAGAATGGGGGCCAGTCCCACTTTTAAACCACCGCCAACAAAAGTGAAGTAGCGGTCCTTTGCCTGCGACAGGTCAAGGCGTTGCAGTTCAGAACCCACTCCCGCCACCGCATAAGGAGAAATCCGGCCGAGTGCGGGGTTGATTTTCAGGCCCAGGGTCAGGACCTTTCCCGTACGTTCGTCATTTGTGAACATGTAAGCCTCGGTCTCCAACTTCAGTACGGGAAACAGGAACCCTGAATCCAGAGTCAGCCCCAGCAGAGTGGTCCCGGTTTTATTCAGGGTACCCGCATAGGCGCCGAACTCCATGGCCGACATGCGCCTGTTTGGAGCCAGAAGCATCACCAGTAACAGTATGGCAACCGCCAAGCATTTTTGCTTGTTTTCGCAAGTTTTCATGGTAGATACATTCCCTGCAGAAGTGGGCGGCCATACAGATCCATATAAAATCCCCGCAGCCTGCGATTCGCAAACATGGAATAGCGCTGTTGACACAGCGGGATCAGGAAGCCCTCTTCAATGATACGGCCCACGATTTTTGCCACTTGATCCAATAGCATCTCATCGCTGTTGAAACGACTGACTTCCTCTAATTCGTTGATCAACTGTAAATACTGGGCGTTAAAGCGGCCGAAAGTCAATTCCGACACCACGCGCCGCACCTTTTCTTCCAGGGGCATGCGTTGCTGAAATACTTTCTCCAGGATAAGGTACTCCACGTGTGCCCCCTCCATGAAGTTACGCAATTGCCCATCCTCGATGAAACGCGTCTGGATGGAAACTCCCTTGGTTTTGAGAAAATCCAGCAATTGTTCCTCTTCGCGTTTCAAGGAGGATTGGAGATACACCTGGATCCGGGAAGAACGCAGCACGGAGCGTACGCGAGCCAGGGGAAGACGCCGCATATTGATGGTAACCGGTGATTCCGCATCCGTGGTCAAGGCGTTGAGCTCTGAATAGCCCTGGGAAAGGAAAAACTCGCGGAAAAGGGAGAACAAGGCCATGCGCGTATTTTCACCCACCCTGTCACCTGGGAAACTGAGGTAAACATTCTGAAAGATCCCGGCATTGTATTCACTGAATTGTTCCGCGTCAAAGCGACCGGGTGTCGACAAGAAAATATCGGGATTCGACTCATCGTTAAAGATCACACGCACGTGATCCAGGTAACTACGGCCCCCGGGATAAAAGGAATTGGCTTTCAATAAAATAAATCGGCCCTGTTCCCATTCCACGGGGATAAAGGGACCGGAAAACACATTGTCACGGTCCGCCTGAAGAATCAGTTCAGGAACGGCCAGTAAAAAAACGGCATCGGGAAGGTGATAAGCCAGTTCTATGACGATGGAATCCCCTGAAACCTGCAAACGGCGAATTCGTTTCCCCAGTTTTCGCGCCCCAAGCAGGTTCCGCGAAATGAACGATTCCAGGGATTTCAATACATGGTCCGGGGTTACCGGACTGCCGTCAGAAAAACTGAGATTGCGCCGCAGGTCAAGGGTAAGGGTATGTTTGCTGTTGTCATAATGGTAATTGGAAAAAAGATTCGATCGCAGGCGACCGCTACTTTCGTGATAGAAAAAGTTTTCGTAAATCAGGGAATAAAAAACCAGGTTGGAATAATTGGAAGGAGAAAAAGCAAAAGTGGCCGGTTCACCCAGGCGGATGCGGACTTCTCCTCCATAAGTGGGCTTTATGGCGCCGTACATGAGGGCAACCGATAGCGCAAAAAGGATCAGGGCCCACTTAATTCTGGACATCGCCGACCTCTTCCGGTTTTTCCGTATTGTCTTTCTGTGTTTGTTGCGGCAAGTCACTCCTGCTCCAGAATTGCAGTTCCGCCCGGACACTTTTTTGATCCGCGCCATCCAGGCAGATCCAGAACCCCGGCTTGTCTTCCCATCTTCCGGGACTGATAAAACGGATCTCGCAACCGGGAAAATCCCCTTCATACACTTCCCGGACACCGCCGTTTTTGGTCTTGAAAAAATGCACGCGGTCATTGCCGCGGGTATAGGCGGAAAGTGCCACCCACTCGGTTTCTAAAGCCGCCAGGGCGGCACCACGCAGGCGTTCATCCGCGGTGGAATCTTCGAAATCCGTGGTATACACGCGGTAACGATAATCCCGGTCAACCAGATGCAGACCGGTCAAGCGCCCATCCCGGGCGGTAAAATCAACGGCAAACGCGTCGGGCAGAGGCTTTTCGTACAATCGATCCCGGTCCGGCCGGCCCTCAACCAAAGGCATCAAGACCAAGCCGCCATGAAAATAATTGCGGCCGGAGGCGTAGCGCATGCCCGCCAGATATGGAGCGTCGTTGATCACCAGGCGGCGAATGGGCACAAAGTCAAGGGTTTCCCGTGATTCCCAGCTTCCCGCGCGCCGCAGAAATACCAGTGATTCTTTTGATATGTTGGTGCCGACTGTCAACCATAAACCGAACTGGTTATGGAACACCAGCAGATGGCCCTCTATCTGCCGGGCCGGGGTGATGGGGCGTCCCCACTCCAGGGGCAGTGTCAGCAAACGCACCATGCGGCGTTCCTGCCATTCAAACACTTCGACTTTATCTGGATATAGAAAATAGTGACGGACCTGGCCGTTGGGTTCGGTCCGGGAACAGACGTCCATCAGGCCGGGGTCAGCCTCAATACGCGCCGTCATCGAGAATCCGGTACCCGCAAAAACCTGTTCAGGCAGATTCAGGATCCGCAACTCCCCGGCTGGAATCTTCTCGGATACATAGCGAATAGCCACTATGCGATCCGATTGGCGGGAAAATACCGTAATCCCCACCCCCACCCTGGCTTGCGAGCGGATCATCTTCAGCGCAATCAAGAATGCGATATCGTCAAGTCGGCGAACCTGGAAGCGACCGCGACCGCCGGTAAAAGCCACCATGCGGTCATGAAATTCAAAACCTTTCTGAGGAATGGTTTCCAGCCCGGAAACCAGCAGCTGGTAAAACTTCTGCACCGCCACATCCGGCCATTCCGTGTGGTTTTCAAAGGAAATAATGGTGGTGCTGGGATTGTACCGGGAAGCCAGTACCTTTCCGATGGCGGCGGCGGTTTTGTCCGCCAGCACCTGGGTTCCCTGACCCGGGATCATTAGCGGGTAGCAAGCCGCCAGCAACAGGCATCCCAGACGAAACCTCATATTGTCCTGGTCAGTCTTCCGACTGAATGGTTACAGAGAGCTGGATATCCACTTGGGTCTTGTCATGCCCTTTGGGCACAACCAGGGTTACGGGAATCACGACTTTGCCGGCGGAATCATCCAGGCGAATGTGAATATCGCTGTTTTCTTTCTCTTCCCAGTAATCGGTACTGTCCTGCCCTCCCGGCTTGTGGGCATCCGCCAACGGCGGTGAGGTGGAGTCCGCCTGATGGTCAAAATCGGGAACTTCGATGGCTTCTGCTTCTCCTGGTGTCAACACGGACTCATCACCAAGATCAAAAATCGCTTCCTCTTCCTCTGCGGATTCCAATTCCTCAATCGGACTGTCCAACTCAAAGATGTCTTCAGCTTCAGTGTCCCCAGCTTCCATTTCCGACGCTTTCCCTGAAATTTTTTCAATGGGCTCAGGTGATTCGGGAGACGACGTGGTGATTTCATCCCGGGAAAACATCACGGTTTTGTCTTTTTGGAATACCGACAAACGGTTTTTCAACGAGATCACCACCAGGCGCATAATGGTATGCAGGGATTCAATGATCTTTTCGCCCGAAGTGGCCACGGTGGGGGAAAAAGGCTTGTTGTCGCCGTTCAGGTCACTGTTTAACTCATCCACAGGCAGAATTTCGTGCAGATCGCGCTTGTTGTACTGCAGGATAATGGGAATTTCACTGTACGAAATGTTGTTTAGCGCCAGGTTACGTTTCATGTTTTTGTAACTGGCGATGTTCTGCTCACGAACCGCCACCTGGGAATCGGCCACGAAAACGATTCCGTCCGCCCCCTGCAAAACCAGTTTTCGCGTGGTGTCGTAAGCCACCTGCCCGGGAACGGTGTACAACTGGATCTTTACCGTATACTCTCCCAATTTGCCGATTTCCAGCGGCAGAAAATCGAAAAACAGGGTGCGGTCGCCATCGGTATCCAGGGTGATCAGTTTGCCTTTTTTTTTCAGACTGCGGCTGGCGTAAATGTAGCGCAGGCAAGTGGTTTTGCCGCTCAGAGCAGGGCCATAATAAACGATCTTAACCGTGATTTCTTTGTTGTTGTAATTAACGAATGCCATGATTAGAAGGGATCACCCTGGCTGTCATCGTAGGGAAATTCATTGATATCTCGCACGGGTGGTTCCTGGGGCTTGGCTGGAGCGCCTTCCCTGCGTCCGCGACTTCCGCCCCCGCCATCACCCGTGCCGCCGCCGCGGTTAATCCGGTCCAATACTACCAGGTTGTCCGCGTAGATCTCAGTTGTGCGGCGTTCCTGGTTGTCCTTGTCCTGCCACTTGCGGGTCTTGATCTTTCCCTCGACCAATACCATGTCACCTTTACTGATGCTGCGTTCAACCTTCTGAGCCAGCCCGCTCCAGGCTACAATGTTGTGCCATTCGGTGGATTCCTGCCACTGGTTACTTTTGTCCATGTAGCCTTCACTGGTGGCCAGACTGAACTTGGCGACATCTTTCTCAATACTGGGAATATGGGTGATTTCGGGATCACGACCCACTCTCCCCACCAGGATTACCCGGTTCATACTCCTGACATGACTCATTCACATCACCTCTACTGACTGATATCCCGGATCTTCTGCTGGGCCAGGGAAGCTTCCTCGGACAGGGGGAATTGGGTGATCAACTGTCTGAGTACGGAAACGCCTTCGCTTTCCCGGCCCATTTCGATCAGCGCGTATCCCTTTTTCAGGGTAGCCGCGGCGGTTTTGTCTCCGTCCGCATAGCTTTCGATCAGGCGGGAGAAGGTGTCCACGGCCTGCTCGAACATCTTCTGGGCATAGTAACATTCGCCGATCCAGTACATGGCGTTGTCTGCCAGTACATTGCGGGGGAAAAGGTTGATAAACTGCTGGAACCCCTGAATGGCAAGATCGTAGTTCTTTTTCATGTAATCGGAATATGCCGTGTAATAGGTGTTTTCCGGAGACTGCACCTCCTCGGCCGCGGCATATTCCTCATCCGCAGTCGCCCCCCCGGATGCAACCGGGGGGGCGGACTTCAGGCGCTCAATGACTTCAGAAACCTTGTTTTTCATTTCGTTGATCTCTTCCTTGAGGAATTGCAGACTCAAGGCCACGTTTTCCTGGTTCTGGGTATCATCGGCTCCGGTCCGTGTCAGGGCGTTCACCTTGTCTTCCATGACACGGAGCGTCTGCCGCATTGAGGCGACATCCTGATTCAAGGCCTTGATTTGATTCGACAACCTCTGGATCTCTTCCAGAAGCAGCTTTGTGTCTTTGCGGATGGGCAACAGGGTCCCACTCAAAAGTACACAAAATCCCAGAAAGAGCGCAACGCGTTGTTTCATCTTGTAATCAGTCTTGATGAATTACTTTTTAACTACCTTGAACTCGCTGCGACGATTCATGAAATGGGAATCTTCGTCCACGCCTTTAACCAGGGGACGATTCTTGCCGTAAGAGATGATTCGCATCCGCTCCGCGGGAACGCCCAGCGACTTCAGGTACTTCATGGCGGCTTCCGCACGTTTCTCGCCCAGTGCCATGTTGTACTCCACGGTTCCCCGTTCATCGCAATGGCCTTCAATAACGATTTCGACACTGTCGTGATTCAACAGCCATTCACTGTTCTTCTGCAGGATGGATTTCATATCCTCACGAATAAAGTATTTGTCAAAATCGAAATGAATCATCTTTAGGTGAGCCTCGCGGTTGATCTGATCAAGGGTCTTCTGCATAAAGATCTCTTCTTCAGTTAATTGCGGCTTCTCAGGTTGAGGCGCGGTTTCTTCAACCTTTTCCACCACGGGCTGGGGTTCAGGCTCGGTTTGTACTTCCTTTTTGCACCCATTAAAGAAAGTGAGCATGGCTAGGCAAAGCACGCAGACAGTCAGTAATTTTTTCATGAAATCTCCTCCTATCAATTCAGTCTATCTTATAGTACAGGGCAGATCAATTGTCAAACCGCCGATGAGTGAATTTCTGCCACTTGGGCATTTTGTTTTCACCCGTGCTGGTCAGGCGTTTCACGTTGGCGCCATCGTAATCCATGAGGTACAACTGGTAACTTCCGCCGCGGTTGGAGGCGAACACGATATGACGTCCATCAGGAGACCACGAGGGGTTTTCGTTGCGCCCGGCGTTCTCAGTCAACTTGGTGATGCTGTTCGTGCGCACATGATACGTGAAAACATCAAAGCGGTTTTCAATGCGGGAAACAAACAGGATACGGGTGCCATCGGGTGACCATTCAGGCGAATCGTGGTAATTGCCCTCCGTGGTCAAGCGCCGCACATTGGTACCTTCCGCATCCATGATATAGATCTGCGGAGTACCGGTGCGAGCTGAAGTGAATACAATCTCCCTCCCGCTTGGGCTCCAATTGGGGGCGGTGTCAATCACGCGGTTAAAGGTCAAGCGCCGTTCCCGGCCCGTATCCATATCCCGCACATACAACTCCGCGTTGCCGCTCTTGGTCGAAGTATACACAATCTGGTTGCTTTCCGGGGCCCAGTCCGCGCAGTAGTTGGCCCGTTGCGTCGACAAAAATTCCGTCTTGCCGGTGTACAGGTGAAACATGAGCAGGTCCGGATTGTTATTGCGGTAAGAGGTAAAAAGGATCTTTTCATGATCCCGGCTCCACGAGGGCAGCACATCCATCCAGGAGTTGATGGTGATCCTGCGCTGTCTGCCTCCGTCATAGTCCATCATGTAAATCTCATCGTTTCCATCGCGGCTGGACACAAAAATGATTTTCGAAGTGAACAAGGGGGTTTCTCCAAACTGTTTCATCATTTCATCCGCGGCGCGGTGGGCGATAAGGCGCGCGAATTCACGTTTACCGCCGAAATTGCGCCCAAAAATAAATCGTCCCCCGTTGCGCACATCATATACGCGGAAAGCCATGACAATACGCGATGCCTCCGGCATTTCCACCTGGCAGGAGATCAGGATATTGGCCTGAATGGACTCCCAGTCCCGAAAGCGGATGTTCTGCGGGTCGAAGGTCTCGATGTAGCTATAGTGCTCACGGGGAACCATGCGAAACACCCGGGAAAACTCCAGATCGTTCCACAGTGTATCTTCAACATCAGCGCGGACGGCATCCTCTTTTACCGCGGATTGCACCGCAAAGGTCACCCGGGGGAAAGCCACGGGAATCATGGAAACCCCGTCACTGATACGGATACGGATCTCCTGCTGCGCGCCCAGGAACAGGGCCGGCAGCAGCGTCAACAAGAGAATGCTCTGAATCATTTTCATTTTTTCACCCATTCAAACTCAAAATGGACCAACAGGTGGGAATAGGGGAAGTCGTCGGGCAGCGGCGGAAAAGGAGCGGCGTTTTCCACCGCCCGCCGCGCCGACAGGTCCAGCGCGTTTACGCCGCTGCTTTTTTCAACCTTGAGCCCGCTCACCCGGCCTCCGCGGTCAATGCGAAAATACACGGTGGTTACATGGCTTCCCCGCAATCCGGGTGAAACCAGGGAACGATACCAGGAACCGGAAATACGATCCCTGAGCGTCTGAACGTAGTACGCGTAGGGGAAACCGCCGCTTCCATATCCACCGCCGGTACCGCCGCCTACCCCTCCGGAACCGTCTCCCCCGGAACCACCGGATATGCGTGTACTCAGTACTCCCCGGGAACCACCCTGGGAAGATTGCCGGTCTGAAGTCTTGGTGCTTTTTCCCGGCTTTTTGCGTGTGACCGAAAGCAGGGGCTTTTGCTTTGGTTCCCAACGGCTGCGACTTTTTTTATCTGGATAGCGCACGGAACTTTCCGGCTCTTTTTTTACCGCTAGATCACTCATGGAACCAGCGTTTTCAGGTTCCGGATCCGCGGGGGCGGTAACGGTGTCCGGTGAAGGCTGTGTGTCGGCCGTACTTTCCGCCGGCTCTCCGGCAGCGCCCCCGCCACCGCCGCTACCCGGCCCGCCTCCCGGCAGGCTGATCAGATCTACATAATACGTGGTTCCGT
>DSBM01000105.1 GCA_011049425.1 Candidatus Aminicenantes bacterium | reverse complement strand
GCGCTTCATCATGTAGGTGAAACTCACCTTGTGCCAGTGGACGAAGCGCGCGTTTGCGGCCAGGGCCACGCGATGGCCTCCCAGGACCAGACGCTTGGCAAAGAGCATGTCTTCGCCGTAGGGAACATCGGGGAAGCGCACCTCCAAAAGCAGGTCGCGGCGGACACAGGAGGCGCAGTTGTCGAAGTTGCACAAACGCCGCCGCAATTCAGGCGTAAAAAAATCCCAGCAGAAACGTGACACCGGTTCAACCAGTTGAATCACGTCCCGGTACCAGCTGTTGTGAAGCCAGGCGTCAACCGGGTCAGAAGTAGCGGGGTCGATCTGCCAGACCCCGTATGCCGCCGGTGCCCGGCCTTCGCGCACGGGCTGGGTGAGGGCCGCCAAGAAATCGCTTCCCTGGGGAATGATGTCATCCGTAAAGAACGCCACCATGTCGCCGGCGGCCAGGGACGCGGCGCGCATGCGCGTGCCGCTGTGGCTGAATTCCCCAATCGAAACATGTTCCACGCGGCGCGGATCCAGTTCCAGGGATTCCAGGTATTCCCGGGTCCCGTCGGTGGATGCATTGTCCATAAAGATGTACTCCACCGCATGGGGGAAATCCTGGCGTTCAAGCGCGGCAACCAGCCGTTGAATCACGTTCATGGAGTTGCGGGTCAGAATAACGATGGAGAGCAGGGGTTTCATGATGTTTGCGGATCGGTGTAGTGTTTGAGGCGCTCGCTGAAGAATTCCCGCACTTCGCGCGTGAAGCGGGGGCGATCAAAGCGTTGGCTGGCTTCCAGGGCCGCGCGGCCGCAACTTTGCCTCAGATCGGCGTCGTTGATCAGGCGGCGGGTGTGGCGGATCAACTCCTCAAGGGTGCGCACGCGGAAGCCGGTTACTCCGGGTTCCACGATCTCACGCTGGCCTCCGCCGTCGAAAACAACCGGAACCAGCCCGTTCTGCATGGCTTCACCGATGGTCATGCCGAAGTGTTCCACCAGGGCCGGGTCGGTCTGGTGCAAACCGCACAAGTGCCAGAACACCGAAGCCCGCAGGTACAACGCACGCAACTCTTCGGAACTGATGTTGACGCGCAAGCGGATACGGGTATCCCCCGTGGCGCGGATTTTTTGCTTCAGGTCTTCCAGGTAGGGGTTGTTTTCCGGACTTCCTCCCGCCAACACCAGGCGCCAGTCACGGGTTTCCTGCGGAAAGCGGCGGCGCAGGGAAAGAAACGCTTCAACCATCTCTTTCTGGCGTTTGCTTCCTCCCTGCTCAAATCGGGCCACCGAGAGAATGATGGGGTCTTTTTCTTCGGGCTTTTCCGCAGGAGGCATATCCACCGGGGGGTAGATGTGCACATGGGGAGTGAATTTCCATTTTTTTTCGATCCATTCGGCCGTGTACAAACTATTGAATATTACCGTATCGTAGCGGTCGGCGTAAAAATAGGCGCCGGGGCGGCGTTCGGGAAAATGACATACCATGGTGGATATTTCCGCCAGGGGGAAAACCATCTCGTTCATGCTGTTGTTGATGAATATGTCAAAGCCCCCGCTCAGGCGGCTGACCCGGTGAAAGGGGTTGGCCATGCGCCGGGTGATGCGGGCGGGATCAATGTGGGCGCCGGCGTCGGCGAATTCCGGCAGCTCAATGGTCTGATAACGGCAGGCGGACAGGTCCATGCCGTACCAGTCACGGATGGACGCCGGTTCCATGGGACGGTGGGTCAGGATGGTGATGTCAAAATCCGCTTTCAGGGCGTCCAGCATGGTCAATCCGTATTTCTGTCCTCCGCCGATAATGTGCAGGGTGTGGTCGTACAGGGCCAGGGTGGGGCGGCGCATTCCCAGGGCCACTTCCATACGCAGGATGAGGTTCATGGCGCGGGCGGGGCCTTGACGGGAGCGCAGCCACTGGGCCGCGGCACGCAGCGCGCGGGGGAATCCCCCCTGGGTACCCTCGGACGCCAGGTTCTTGAGCGCTTTGAGCAGGTAGTCCCGCTGTCCGTTCCCGGGCAATGAATGCAGCAGACGGTCCAATTCGCTTCCCCGGGGGATGCGCGAAAACAGGGCGGCGGACAGCTGCTTTTCAAGTCCGGTGCCGGTCATGGTCGGAACTCCTCATCATGGTCTGTTTTTTTTTCCTGAAGGGATTCCAGCTCGCGTCTTTCCGCCAATTCACGCGTGATCCGGTCCAGGCTGGATTGCAGGCGGCGCAGGCGGATGAATGACGCCAGTTGCAGGGTCACGCATTCGGTGTTGAAGCGGCGCTGACGTTCCAGGATGGAGTGGGTATACAGGTTGAGCACTTTCATGATCAGGCGTTTGACGCGCACGATGATCGGCCCCAGGAAGCGGCGGTGCGAAGTGATTTCCGAAGGGACGGGGCGGGGATCAATGGCGTCATTCAGGATGGAAAGTTGATCCCCCATCCAGGCGCTCAACTCCCGGTCCGACATTTCCCAGAGATCAACGGGATAGTGCCGGTCAATGGTTTCGCCGGCCAGGTCCGCCACGCCGGCCGCAGAGCGGTACCAGATGGATACATCTTTTTTTACATCCTGGATCTCGGCCTTGATTTTTTCCGTGTCCATTGTTTCCTGTCCGGGCGCACTATACCACAATTTTTGTCATCTCCACAACGGGGTGCGGGCAAAACCAACGGTCTTGATCTAATGCGGTTTCTATGGTAAAAAACGATATGCTCGATTTGAACCTTTCTTTCCTGGTTATTCTCGGCCTGGTGTGGATCCTCATGCTCATTTTGAACCGCTTGTTCTTTGCTCCGATCGGCGACACCATCAACCGGCGCGAAGCCATGGTGGCGGAAGATGAGCGCAGGCTGGAGGAACTCAACACCGGCATCCAGGAAGGAACACGGAACCTCGAGACATCATTGAACCAGGCGCGGCAGCAGTCTTTGAAATTGCGCGAAGAATTGATCGAGCACGGCGAATCCACCCGGGAGGAGCTGGTTGCCGACGCCCGGCGCAGCGCCCGCGAAACCATGGAAAAAGAGATGTCGCGGTTAGAGAAAGAGATTCAATCCGCCGAGGCCCGTTTAAAAGAACAGGCGGATGAATTCAGCGCCAAAATCAGCGAGATATTTCAATGAACACCCGCGCAACGGTGTTTTTGCTTCTTTTCCTTTTGCTCAGCCTGACGGCCTGGGGTGCGGAAGGCGAGGGTCATGGTTTCGACTGGATGGGTTTTCTGGGCAAAGTGTTTAACTCCACCGTTCTTTTCGGGGGATTGATTTACGTGATGCGCAAACCCCTGATCCGCCTGCTGAGCGAACAGTCGAAAAACCTGCGCGTAGAGATCGAGGCGCGACGCGAATCCATTCAGGCATCCGCCGGAGACTATGAGTCCCTGAAAAAACGCCTGGATAGCCTGGAATCCGAAATCAAAGAGATCACCCGCCAGGCGGAAGAGAACGGTAAACGCGAGCGTTCGCGCGTCGAAGCGGAAGGCCGGGCCGAAGCGGAACGCATCGCCAAGCTCACGCAAGAGGAAATCGCCAACCGCGTGGATGCCGCGGTGCGGCGCCTGAAGGCGCGGGTGGCTGAAATGGCCATCCAGCGTTTCCGGGAGGATATCCAGGACCAACTGGACAGTGACCGGCATCGACGCATCATGGAAAAAAACATCGAAATCAGTGGAGAAGTCATTGGCCGCAAGTAGCCTGTCCAAGCGCTATGCTTTGGGCCTGATCAAGGCTGTCAAGTCAGAGAAAGAATACAACTCCGTAAAATCGCAGTTGCAGGAATTTCAACGCCTGCTTGCCGGCAGCGAAGAGTTTCTGGCCGGACTGGTCACGCCCAAGCTCTCGCGTGACCAGAAAATGGAATTAATCGACGTGGTGAAACATGGCGCCGCGTTTGATCAGAAGACGGTGAATTTTATTTCCACCCTGGTAGAGGAAAACCGGGTGGAGCGATTGAGTGAAATTCTTGAGGTGATGGATGATTTGTGGCTGGAGAGCCGGGGAATTGAGAAAATGCAGGTCTCTTCCGCGGTGGCCATGGATGACGCCCTGAAATCCAGGTTGCAGTCAAAACTGGAAAACGTTTTAAGCAAACCGGTGCATCTTGTGTATTCCATTGATCCCGAACTGATTGCCGGGATCCGTATCCAGCGGGGATCCGTGGCCTACGACCTGTCCGTGGCCGGGAACCTGCGCAAACTCCAACGGCGTATCGTGGGCGCCGGAAACGGGGATGGTGAATCCGCCCCGGTTCCTTCCCAACAGGAGCTCTGAATGCAAATCAACGTGGAAGAGATCAGCGAGCTGATCCGCCAGAAGATCGAAGGCTTCAAGCTGGATTTCGACAAAGAAGAAACCGGCATTGTCATCTCGGTGGGTGATGGTATCGCCCAGTTGTACGGCCTGGACAACGTCATGGCCAATGAATTGCTTGATTTTCCCGGGGATATCAAGGGCATTGCCATGAACCTGGAAGAAGACAACGTCGGCGCCGTGATCCTGGGCGAGGCCCACCACATCAAGGAGGGTGATGTGGTCCATCGCACCGGCCGGATTATCTCGGTTCCCGTGGGAGATCCCCTGGTGGGACGGGTGGTCAACCCGCTGGGTGAACCGCTGGACGACCTCGGACCTATTGAATCCAAAGACTACCTGCCCATTGAACGCATCGCTCCCGGAGTGGTCGACAGACTCCCCGTAAAAGAACCGTTGCAGACCGGCATCAAGGCCGTGGACGCCATGATCCCCATCGGCCGCGGCCAGCGCGAATTGATTATCGGTGACCGCCAGACCGGAAAAACCGCCATCGCCCTCGACACCATCATTAACCAGAAAGGCAAGGATGTCATCAGCATTTACGTGGCCATCGGCCAAAAGCTGTCCACCGTGGCCCAGATCATCAAGAGCCTCAAGGATACCGGCGCCATGGACTACTCCATCGTGGTGGTGGCCGCGGCGTCCGATCCCGCGGCGCTGCAGTACATTGCGCCCTATGCCGGTTGTGCCATGGGGGAATATTTTCGGGACCGCGGCGGCCACTCCCTGTTGATCTACGATGACTTGTCCAAGCATGCCGCCGCCTATCGCGAAATATCACTGCTGCTGCGCCGCCCGCCCGGCCGCGAAGCCTTTCCCGGAGACGTATTCTACCTTCACTCCCGGCTGCTGGAGCGTGCCGCCAAGCTGAACGAGGAGAAAGGCGGCGGTACGTTGACCGCGCTGCCCATTATTGAAACCCAGGCTTCCGATGTTTCGGCCTACATTCCCACCAACGTCATTTCCATTACCGACGGTCAGATCTATTTGTTGCCCGAGTTGTTCAACGCCGGCCTGCGTCCGGCCATCGATGTGGGCATTTCCGTGTCCCGTGTCGGCGGAAACGCCCAGATCAAGGCCATGAAACAGGTGGCGGGATCCTTGAAGCTGGACCTGGCCCAGTTCCGCGAACTGGCCGCCTTCACCCAGTTCGGCACCGATCTGGACAAGGCCACGATGTCGCAACTGGAGCGGGGCAAACGCCTCTCACAACTTCTCAAGCAGGACCAGTATCAGCCCATGCCCGTGGAAAACCAGATCCTGGTGATTTTTGCCGGCACCCACGGCTACCTGGATGAGTTTCCCGTAGACGCGGTGGATCGTTACGAAAAACAGTTGCTCTCGCATGCGAACGCCAACCATCCGCAGGTATTGAGAGAGATCCGGGAGAAGCGCGAAATCAGTCCGGAATTGGAGTCCACTATCGAAAGCCTGCTCAAGGAGTTCGCTGAGTTGTTCCGCGATGAAAAAAGCGAAAATTCCGGAGAATAAGCCACTGCCATGTCTGCAAACCTGATCGAACTGCGTCGCCGCATCCGCTCCATCCGCAACACCCGCAAAATCACCCGCGCCATGAAAACCATATCCGCCGCCAAGTTGCGCAAAAGCGTGGTGGAAATAAACAAGGCCCGGCCATATCTGAAGCGGGTGGAAGAATTGCTGCGGCGTTTGCATCGTGAAGTGGATCCCCAACGCTTTCCCCTGCTGCAGGTCCGCGAAGAGGGCGACCGCGTGTTGGTCGTGCTTACCGGCGACAAAGGCTTGTGCGGGGCTTTCAACTCACACATCATGCGCCGTATGAGCGAATTCCTGGAGGAGTCCCGTCGTGAGGACCAGGCGGTGCGGCTGGTCACCCTGGGCAACCGCGGCCATGCCCATTGCATCCGCCGCGACATCGCGGTTGAACGCAATTTTCCCGGCATCATGGCGCACACTTCTCACGATGACGCCGGCCAGGTGACGGAATTCCTTTCAGAGTTGTTTCTTGAGCATCAAGTCCGGGACATCTCGTTTCTGTACACGGAGTTTGCCAGCGCTTCCCGCCAGGAAGTGACGCTGAAAACCGTTTTCCCCATCCTTTATCGAGCGGATGAAAATGAGGATGCCGAAGAAAAGGAAAAAGAGCGCGAAA
The DNA here is from genome assembly GCA_011049425.1 of Candidatus Aminicenantes bacterium. Classification (NCBI taxonomy): domain Bacteria; phylum Candidatus Aminicenantota; species Candidatus Aminicenantota bacterium. The sequence continues at coordinate 11,102 of DSBM01000105.1, read as the reverse complement.
CCATCTATGAACCATCCGCGGAAGCGGTTTTCGCCGCCATTCTGCCGCGCTTCCTCAGGTCCCGCATTTTTCAATTGTTGATGGAATCACAGGCTTCGGAACACGCCGCACGCATGATGGCCATGGATCTGGCCAGCCGCAATGCCGGCGATATGATTCAATCGCTGACGTTGATACTCAACAAGGCGCGCCAGGCTTCAATCACGAATGAACTGCTGGAAATCATCACCGCCACGGAAGCGTTGAAGAATCAATAGGAGGAACAGTGAACAAAGCAGAAGAGAAACCTCAAAATACGGGAAAGGTGATTGAAGTCATCGGCCCGGTGGTGGATGTTGAATTCCCCGAAGGCAAACTGCCTCCCATCTACAACGCCGTGGAAATCACTTCCGAGGGCTATGAAGTGGATCCTCCCATGCGCATTATTACGGAAGTTCAGTACCACCTGGGAGAAAACCGCGTGCGCACCGTTTCCATGAATTCCACCGACGGCCTGGTCCGTGGCATGAAGGCGGTGGACACGAATGAACCCATCACCGTTCCGGTGGGCCGCGAGGTCCTGGGCCGGATAATCAACGTGATCGGTGATCCGGTGGACAACAAGGGGCCGTTAAACACAAAGGAACGTCTGCCCATCCATCGCCCCGCTCCCGAACTGGGGGAACAGGACACCAGCCTCGAGATGTTTGAAACCGGAATCAAGGTGATCGACCTGCTCGAACCTTACCTGAAGGGCGGAAAAATCGGCCTGTTCGGCGGAGCCGGCGTGGGCAAGACCGTGCTCATCATGGAGATGATCAACAATGTGGCCAAGAAGCACGGCGGATTGACCGTTTTCGCCGGAGTGGGCGAGCGGACCCGGGAAGGTAACGACCTCCTGCTGGAGATGACCGAATCCGGCGTCATCGACAAGACCGCACTGATTTACGGCCAGATGACCGAACCTCCGGGTGCGCGTTTGCGGGTGGCATTGACGGGTCTGACCGTGGCCGAGCATTTCCGCGACTCCGAAAGCCTGGATACTCTGCTTTTCATCGACAATATCTTTCGTTTCACCCAGGCGGGCTCTGAAGTGTCCGCCACCCTGGGACGCATGCCTTCAGCCGTGGGTTACCAGCCCAACCTGGCCACCGAGATGGGGGAGTTGCAGGAACGCATCACCTCGACCCGCAAGGGTTCGATCACATCGGTGCAGGCGATCTACGTTCCCGCCGACGACTATACCGATCCCGCTCCCGCCACCACCTTCGCCCACCTGGACGCCACCACCAACCTCAGCCGCCAATTGACCGAGATCGGAATTTATCCCGCCGTGGATCCGCTATCTTCCTACTCGCGCATCCTGGATCCCCGCGTGATCGGCGAAGACCACTACCGGGTGGCGCGCATGGTCAAAGAGATCCTGCAACGCTATGAAGAACTTCAGGACATTATCGCCATCCTGGGCATGGAGGAGTTGTCCGACGAAGACAAGATGACGGTCAACCGCGCGCGCAAGATCCAGAAATTCCTTTCCCAACCCTTTTTCGTGGCCCACGAGTTTACCGGCCGTGAAGGAAAATACGTGGAAATCAAGGATACCATCCGTTCTTTCCGCGAATTGGCGGAAGGCAAGTACGACGACCTGCCGGAACAGGCGTTCTACATGTGCGGCGGTATCGAAGATGTCATCGCCAACGCCAAGAAGATGGGGTATTAATGGCCGAACTGGTGGAGTTGGAGATCATTACCGCCCAGAGGATGCTGGTCCGCACCCAGGTAAGCGAGGTCTACGTGCCGGCCGCAAACGGCCAGGCCGGGATCCTGCACCATCACCTGCCCTACACGGCATTGCTGGGCATGGGGGAGGTCAGCTACGTGGACGCCTCCGGCAAACGCCACGGGCTTTTTCTGCGGCAGGGGCTGGTGGAAACCGCGGATAACCGCGTGGTGATCCTGGCGGAACGGGTAGTGACCGCGGATGAACTGCAAAAGGATGAACTGGAAAAAGAGATGCGGGAAGTGAAACAGGCCATTCGCGGGGCGTTATCTGGCGAGACCTCGCCGGAAGAGCTGGAGAGCGCCCTGGCACGCGAACGCGAACTCGACGTGATGCAAAAAATCGTCAAAACCTCTGCCGCTTCAACTTGAAAAAGCCATGAAAGAGCCGTCGCGAAACTGGTTCCCCGCGGGTTTGGCCGCATTCACCCTTGTCGTTGCACTGCTGGCATACCCGTCGACCGGGGCCGGAACCAATTTCACCACCGCGATCATGGCCGCGGGCGCCTGCCTGGGCTGGGCCGCGATCATCCTGTTTCTGCACGGCCGGCGCCGCACCCTGATCGCCCACCTGGTGGTGGCGATGGCTGTGCCGTTATGTACACGTTTAATGCCGGGCTTTTTCCCCTGGGAGCCATACCGGCATTGGTACCTGTACGGGTTGATGCTGTTCAGCTTTCTGGGCCTGATCCTGTTTGTGCGCACCCAGAAACCCTACCAACCCTAAAAGTAGCGAAAAATTTTCCGCCCGTATGCCTGCCACCTGCCTGTCCTTGTAGAAGGTAGAACGTAGAAGGTAGAAAAAAGCATTAACAGGTTTTTGGTTTTCACTTTCGACTTTAAACTTTCGACTTTCGACTTAGTGCCCCCGTCCATTCTTCCTATTTCCCGCTTTTCGGAATCATGCACAAAAACTTCAGGGGGGTTTTGCCGGTATTGCGGAATTGGTGAACTTCGCCGGGCATGACCAGCACGAAACTGCCTGAACGTATCGGCCTCGGCCCGGTCTCACTCACGGCCTCGCCCTCGCCCTCGAGCACGTACACTTCGTGCTCCCAGTCATGTTGATGGCGTGGAGAATAGCCTCCGGGCTGCACTTCGAACAGCCGCATCCAGAATCCCGGTGCCGGGGAATCTTCGCCGATCAGCCAGCGGATAGTGACCCCCTTGGCTTCCGCATGCTCCACTTTCCGGGCGGGTACTTCCGTATACGATTTCGAAATCATGATTATTGCCTCCAATTATCGGAACCTCCCGCAACGACCCGTTTCGGGAACGATTTCCTTTTTTCTTTGCCGCAAGCATTGTACGTCACCCCGGCGGCCGGTTCAAGCGATTTGTTGTTCCGGCCGTGAACAGTGTGTATAATCAGGCGTAATGGGGATGATATGACGGCGCGGATGCCACAACGGGAAAAGTTTTCACGAAGGGACGTGGAGCGCTTGACTCGTCTCGGCGGCCGGGTTCTGGACTATTGGGAAAAAGAGTTCGGCAACCTGGCGCCCATCACGGGAATAAGCGGTGAAAAAATATACTCGCGCCGCGACGTGGAAACCCTGATTCAAATCAAGCATTGGCTGATTGAAGAGCGCCTGGGGAAAGACGAAGTGCGCCGCCGCCTGGAGCATCCCGTAGCGGTCGATTCCGGAGAGGCGCCGCCACAAAAACCCCGCCCCCAACCATTGAACGAAGTCCGCACCCGATTACGGGAGATATTGACAATCCTGGACAAAAGTGATACAAACTGACTTGGCCGGGACGTGGCGCAGTCTGGTAGCGTACACGCTTGGGGTGCGTGTGGTCGGTGGTTCAAATCCACTCGTCCCGACCATTTCTTTTTCCCTTTTTTCCGGGCGATGTTGGCCTGGAGCAAAAAGTTTACATTGATTCTTAATGAAACCGGAAAAGACCATACTTTTAACCAATGACGACGGCATCCACGCGCCGGGACTACAGATCATAAGAAATCGACTCGCCGGCGCATACGAAGTCATAACCGTTGCCCCGGACCGCGAGCGCAGCGCCGTCAGCATGGGCATCACCCTGACGCGCCCCCTGCGCATACGGCGGGAATCTCCTGACCAGGTGGCGGTCGATGGAACCCCGTCCGACTGCATCAACCTGGGGTTGCAGGCCGTGATGTCCAATCTTCCCGACCTGGTGGTTTCCGGCATGAACCAGGGCGAGAACCTCAGCTACGACGTGTTCTATTCCGGGACCGTGGGAGCCGCTTTCACCGCCCACCTTTACGGCTTGCCCGCCCTGGCGGTGTCGATGATTCCCACGCTGAATGACGCCGGCGACCTGGTGTTTGATTTCGTCTCCGCGGCGGACCTGACAGCCGATGTCATTCGCCGCCTCTTGCCGGTGGCGCGCAAATCAGTGGTGTACAATCTCAACATTCCAAACGGGGCAAAAAAGGTGCGCGTCACCTCCCTGGGTGACAAGCGCTATCACCCGGAAGTGGTTGAAACCCGTGATCCCCGTGGACACCGCGCCTACTGGCTGGGAACGGGGCGGCCGGAATACCATGGTGACGGCGATTCCGACGTAATCACCGTGCAGGAAGGCGACGCGTCTTTAAGCATTCTGCTTTACGATCTGAACGCCGCGGATGAATGCAACCATTTAAAGGCGGTGTTTTCGTGAAACCCAACCTGATGCGACGTTTGTACAACTGGGTGCTGGCCTGGACGGAACGCCCTTCGGCAGCGGTGGCCCTTTTCGTGCTGGCTTTCGCCGAGAGCAGTTTTTTCCCCATTCCCCCGGACGTACTTTTGATCCCACTGGTGTTGGGCGCCCGCAAACGCTGGTTTCGCCTGGCCCTGCTGGTGACGACCGCTTCCGCCCTGGGCGGGATGTTCGGATACTTCATCGGCTGGAAGTTGTGGTGGACCCTTTCCGGCGAGTTCACCCCGGTGGCGGAGTTCTTTTTCCGCGTGATTCCCGGCTTCACCCGGGAACTGTTTCACACCATGCAGGTCAAGTACGATCTGTACAACTTCTGGATCGTGTTTACCGCCGGTTTCACACCCATTCCCTACAAGATCATCACCATCTCCGCCGGCGCCTTCAAGGTCGGGTTTCCCGTTTTCCTGGTCGCCTCCATCGTTTCGCGCGGGGTGCGGTTCTTTATCATCGCCTTCCTGGTGCATCATTTCGGCGAACCCATCCGCCGCGCCATCGACAAGTACTTCAACTGGCTGGCCCTGGTGTTTACCGTGCTGCTGATCGTCGGCTTTATCCTGCTCAAGCAGGTGTTCTAATAAAGTTGAAAAGTTGAGGAGGGAAGATGTAGGGGCGACCGGCCGGTCGCCCACGAACCGGAAATTTCAACAAAACCACGGAACACACGGAAGGGGAAAAAACATCAGGTATCAGGTGGCAGGGAGGCAGGCCCTTTGTCCCTTGCCATTCGCCCCTGGCCCCTTGCCCTTTGCTCCAGGGCGCTGAATAAGGAACAAAGAAGAAGAAATAAAAAAGCACTCACTGCTTTTTTCTACGTTCTACAGGGCGGCCACGGGGAGCCGTCCCTACACCTGCCACCTTATTTTTACTTTCGACTTTTCACTCGGGTTTCCTCTCCAACTTTCCAACTCTCCAACTGTTTTTGTTCTCCCCTCATCCATTTGCATTTATTTCCGCCGTTGGAGTAGGATAGTGCGGGAGTAAGAGATGAAGGCCAAGCAGAACCGGCAACGGTTTTTTGACGAGTTGAAAGACGCGAAGGATTTTTGTTTGCGCCACAACCGTCCGTTGGTCACGCTGGCGTACGCCCAGAGCCTGGACGGCAGTATCGCCTCCTGGGACCGCAGCAAACTGCAGCTCAGCGGTAGTGAATCCCTGGACTTGACCCATCAACTGCGGGCGGGTCATGATGCCGTCCTGCTGGGCAGCGGCACCGCGCTGCGTGAAGACCCGCGCCTGACCGTGCGCAGGAACATCGAGGGCCGTCAGCCCGTCCCCGTTATCCTGGATTCGCGCCTGCGTATTCCACCCGATGCCCGCGTATTCAATGAACCGTCACGCACCCCCATCCTGGTGGTAAACGAAGAGTTGCCCGAAAAACAGGTGAAAGCGTTTCCCCCCGATCGCGCCCGCATCCTGCCTTGCCGCGGGTTCCCCAACGGGAACCTGGATCTCGTGATCCTGTTGTCCATGCTGGTTCAGGAAGGCATATCCAGCCTGATGGTGGAGGGGGGTATCCAGGTGATCACGTCGTTCATGGCCCTGCGCATCCCGGACTGGCTGGTGATAACCGTGGTTCCCGCCATGGCCGCGGGCCTTCCCGCCCTGGAAGGCCTGGGGCCCCGCCGGCCGAGCTGTATCCGCCTGCTGGATTGGGCCTGGGAAGCCTGCGGGGAAGACATGCTGGTGTGGGCGCGTCCCCAATGGAGCAGCGGCCATCACCACGACCGCTTTCAACCGGTTAAGGATTGCCATGAACCGGAATGAACTAAAAAAACCCCGCGTGGGCATCAGTACCTGCCTGCTGGGTTTCAAAGTGCGCTACGACGGCGGACACAAACTGGACCATTTCCTGAAAGACACTCTGGGAAAGTTCGTGGAGTGGGTGCCGGCCTGTCCCGAAATGGAAGCGGGTTTCGGCGTGCCCCGGGAGGCTTTCCGCCTGGTGGGGGAGGTGGACGCCCCCCGCCTGGTCACCAACCGCACGGGAAAAGACGTAACGGAACGCATGCAGGCATGGACACGCGGACGCCTGGATCAATTAGAGGATGAATCCCTGTGCGGCTTCGTGTTCAAGGCCAAGTCGCCGTCCAGCGGCATGGAGCGGGTCAAGGTCTACAACCCCAAGGGCGTCCCGGTCAAGCAGGGCGTGGGCATCTTCGCCCGCGCCTTCATGGATCGTTTTCCCACCCTGCCGGTGGAAGAAGAAGGGCGCCTGCACGACATGGTATTGCGGGAAAATTTCATTGTGCGCGTATTTGCGTATTTCCGCTGGCGCGACCTGCCGGCGAACCGTCGCAACCTGGGCGGCCTGGTCGATTTCCACTCCCGCCACAAATTGCTCTTCATGGCCCACCAGCCCACCCTGGCGACTGAATTGGGCGCCATGGTGGCCCACGCGTCAAAACGCCCCCTGGACGAGGTGCTGGCCGAATACGAGGAACGCTTCATGGAGCTGTTGCGCCGCCGCGCCACCAGAAAATCCCACACCAACGTGCTTCACCACGTGATGGGATATTTTAAAAAACAACTGAAAGCCGACGAAAAGGCGGAACTTTTGGAAGTGATTGAGAATTACCACAAAGGATTGTTGCCCCTGATCGTGCCCCTGACCCTGCTCAACCACTACCAGCGCCTGTATCCGCACCAATACCTGGAGCGCCAGGTCTACCTCGACCCCGGCCCCCTGGAACTGCAACTGCGCAACCATGTGTAGAACGCCTGATGCCGACTAGTGGCAATGGGCTGGGGTAGGCGTACTCAGTTGAAAGTCGAAAGTGAAAATAAGGAGACAGGTAGACAGGAAGACAGGTGTACGGGCGGTTCGTGAACTGCCCCCTAGAAAGCAGAAGGCAGAACCTAGAACAGTCATCACAGTTCGGCCGGATGCTGGAAAGCTTCCCGGCCGCTTACCTCATCACGATTCATGCAAGCCCAAAATTTGCAGAATTGAGAAAAATCCGCTATAATTACACCGAAATTGATTAAAAGGCATGTCTCCGGGATGGGAATAAAGAAAATCACCTGTTTTCTGTGGGCAATCGTTTGTCTGCTGACTTTCGCAAGCGGACTGCGGGCAAGCGACGATGATTCCGGCCAGAGCCACACCCGGCAAGTGGAATCCGCCGCCCTGCGCCTGATCTATTCTCCCATTGCCTACTACTCACCCGAAACCGACCTGGCCTACGGGGTGGCGGGCAGCGGCATTTTCCGCCTCAGCACCAAGGATGGCCGCAATCGTCCCTCCTCTATTTCCGCCCTGGCCATACACACGCAAAGAAAACAGTTTCAACTGCAACTCGAAACCGATCTCTACCTCAACCGCCTGGGCGCGCGCATCCGCGCCAAAATCAGCTATCTGAATTACCCCGACAAATTCTTCGGCATCGGCGCCCGCACCCAAACCCGGGATGAAGAGGTCTATACCTCGCGCAGCCTGGGGTTTTGCGTGTCGCTGGAGAAACTGGTCTGGTCGGCGCTGAGCCTGGGTGTGCGCGCGCAGTACGACACCTGGGACGTAGTTGAAACCCTCTCCGGCGGCCTGCTGGACAACGGCGCCTATATCGGCGCCGGCGGCGGCATTGTGGCCGGCATCGGTCTGATTGCCATCTGGGATTCCCGCGGCCGCGTCTACTCACCCATGTCCGGCACGCTGGTCAAGGCCCAGGCCGATTTCTTTTCCCGCTCCCTGGGAGCGGATTACGGCTTTTCCCGCTTTATCCTCGACGCGCGCAAATACCTCTCCCTGTTCCGCGGCCACGTGGTGGCCCTGCAGAGCCGGGCGGAACTGCAAAGTGGGGAAGTGCCGTTCAACTACCTGGCGCGCTTCGGCGGCATGTACGCCATGCGCGGTTATTATGATGGACGCTTCCGCGACCACAACCTGGTAATGGCCCAGGCGGAATACCGCATGCCCCTCTTCCGCCGCGTGGGCCTGGTGGGTTTCGTCGCGGCCGGAACCGTGGCGCCGACACTGGGCCAATTGGATCTTGCAAACCCACTATTGTCCGGCGGCGCCGGAGTGCGCTTCGTGTTCGACAAAAAAGAGCACATCGTGCTGCGCATGGACGTGGGCTTCGGCAAGGACTCATCCGGCATCTACTTCTCGATTTACGAGGCCTTTTAACCATGCCCGCAGCGGGCGCGCAACCCGCGCGAATCCGCGAATACACCCCACGGGATTACGCTCCCCTGATGCGCTTGTGGACAAGTTGCCGCCTGCCACTGAAACCCCATGGCCGGGATTCCCGGGAACGCCTGGAAAAAGAACTCCAAAACGGCCCGGGAAAATTGTGGCTGGCGGAAGAGAACGGACGGATTATCGGCGCCGTCCTGGCCACCCACGATTTCCGCAAGGGCTGGATCAACCGTTTGGCCGTTGATCCCTCTCTGCGCCGCCGGGGCCTGGGCCTGCGCCTGGCGCGCCTGGCCCTCAACTACCTGCAAAACGACTGCGACCTCCTGATCTCCGCCATCCTGATCGAGGGTGACAACCCCGAATCCGTGGCCCTGTTTTCGCGCCTGGGTTTCAAACCCCACCCCGACATCAAATACTACGCCCTGCGCGAATCCGACCAGGCCTGAGGAGGCGGCTTCTTTGACCGCGGGAAAAAACAGTTGGAGAGTAGGAAAGGAAAAGCTTTTGCCTCCTGCCACCTTTTATAAAACCCGAAATCCGAAAAAAGCTTCCGATTCCCGTCAAATTGGTCCACCCCTTACTTTCAACTTTGAGATCTGACCCCGAAGCGTGTAGCGATATTCGGCAGTTCACTCCAGGTGCGATTCTCTAGGCTTCGGCCCGCTTTTTTCTTGTTTGTTCCGCCCCACTGTTTAAAGAAGAACGGTACACCGGTTGAACCGCATTGATCCCGAATCTCGGTCACCCACTCCTTTTTCAGGGGACGTGCCCCCGGACCGGATTCGCCGCCAACAATACACCAGTCGATCCCGCTGAGGTCAAGCAGACCGATGGATCCAAGCAGAGGCTCGAACGATATGAATCGGACCTTGGACGGGACGCAGCGAAGATGGTCCAGCCGGTGCATATAGGCCGCGGTCTCCACGCTGACTCCCATCCACACATTCTCCGGCCACTCCAGATATGGGCTGAGTTCCAAGAGACGTTCAGACCGTTTTGTGAGCACCTGGAAGGAATGCCGGGAAGCCCCCCGCATCACATCGAAAACGCGCTGGATAAAATCAAGCGGTACATCCCGGTGAAAAAGGTCGCTCATGGAGTTTACAAACACCATCTGCGGCCGCCTCCACGTCAGCGGGTTATTCAGTACATGCTCGTGCAATGTCACCGTGAAGCCATTTGCATAATTGGGTTGACCCATGGCCCGCAGCCGCTTGGCCATGCGTTCGGCATAGCAGTTGGCACAGCCAGGGCTGATTTTGTCGCATCCCGTGACCGGATTCCAGGTGGACTCTGTCCATTCGATACCCGATTTCTGTGCCATCAGCGCAATCTCCTCAAAAGAGACGATGCAATTTCTTTGGCAATAGGCGCACCGCGTGGGTTCCCTGCGGCAAAACAAAACAGGTAAAGAGGATTGTTCCGTGAATTGCGGAGAACTCCAGGCTCTTCAACGACTCCCGAGAAGATTGTCTTGAGCCGTTCAATGAAATATCTACCGATTACTTCCCTGCTCTGCTTGATTACTTTTTCCTGCTCACAACCAAAAAGTGTCGTGGTTTTTTCAGTCCTATAGAACTCGTCATGCCAGTCTTCGGTTCCAAGAAGTAAATTCAGCCGTTTGCGCCATGAGTCCGGAATGTCTCCTGTTCGCGTAAGCAACCGATTTACACCGATTCCCATTGGAAACAAAACCCAGAGATCAATCGCCTTTGTTTTTGCTATGGCTTCGATGGTCTGCCAGTCCACCTGCATCCCGTAGGGGTCCAGTAGCAGTACCGCCCTGTGATTCTTCCATTTTTTTGTGCAAATATCCTGGATCTCGCTGTTCGCGTCTCTGTTCCGCACGATTATGTCAAGTTCAGGGTACTCTGACTTCAACTGCTCGAGCTGATGACAGCGTTTTGTGCTCTTCTCGATGAAGATGTACTTGTCGAATCGCGGTTCCGACCGAAGAGCCATTCTTGCCGATCCAGCAAGTAACCCCTGAGGTTCAGGCTCGGCCAGGTCTGGAAAAAGAAGGCTCAGGGAATCATTCGCAGCCTCACGCCGTTCCTCGCGATATCCGGTTCCGGCAAAAGCATCAATGTACGCTTTCCGAAACGGGGTGTTTTTCAGGGCAGTTGTGTATGTCTGCAAATACGCTTCAAGAACCTGCAGCTTTGCTGTAGTCCAATCACCACCAAATTGGAGCTCTTCCCCCCGAACTGGATCATCTTTCTGAATCATACTGTTTTCATTGTATAAAAAGTTCTTGTCGAAGTCGAACCTGATCGCATGACTTATACGCAATATTCTTGCCTTTTTCTATTGTGATCTTAAAACAGGCAGTACAAGCGGCTTATCACTTGAATTGACAAAAAACTTGATGGAATCGAAAGCCTATCATCTTGCAGAAACCAGATTTTGTCTTGTTTTGAGAATTCGTTTGGCCTAATATCTATTTACTTGACCTTGGGGTCCATGGATTCCAGGAAGGGAACGCACCACGATTCCGGGTGATCTACCCGCATGTCGG
>DSBM01000104.1 GCA_011049425.1 Candidatus Aminicenantes bacterium | reverse complement strand
GACCTCTCCCCCACATATTCAGAAACATTCAGCAGCGGCATATTCCCCACGACCACGGGCAGGGAATCAGGGTTGGACTACCGCATCACCGATTTTGAACGGCGCCTGATTCCACAACCCGGAAATTCCGGCGCGGGTTTCATTCTGAATCAGAACCTGGACCGCCTGCTGATCACCGTCAAATTCAAAGGCGCCGACCTCTTTATCGGACGCCAGGCCGTGGCCTGGGGAAGCGCCCGCTTCATCAACCCCACCGACATCGTCGCTCCCTTCGCTTTCAATGAGCTGGATACCGAGGATCGGCGTGGAGTGGACGCACTGCGGTTGCGAGTTCCCCTGGGGGTGATGGATGAGTTGGACATGGGTTGGGTCATGGGCAATGATTTCAAGTCTGAAAACAGCGCTTTTTTCCTGCGCGGCAGGTTTTACCTGCTGCGTACCGATGTTTCGCTGATCGTGAGCGCGTTTCGCAATCATTTTATGGGCGGAGTCAACCTGGCCCGTGCCATCGGCGGGGCCGGTGCCTGGCTGGAAGCCGCGTGGGTCAAGCCATGGGCTTTCAGCGTGCAAAAGCCCGGAGATGACGCCGCCTACTTCCGCCTGTCAATCGGCCTGGATTACAGCCTCAGTGGCAATGTATACCTCTTTTCCGAATACCATTTTAATTCAGCCGGACGCGATGACCCTGCCGCTTACCCGGAAACTGTCGACTCGCCCGCATTCCGCGACGGCTGGGTCTACCTTCTGGGAAGGCACTACATCACTTCCGGGACAACCATCCAGGTCACTCCCCTGCTGCCGTTGAGCATCATGGCGATCTGGAACCTCTCGGACGGTTCGCTCACATTGGCGCCTTCACTGGAATACAATTTCGCCGAGAATGTGTACCTGGCCGCGGGAGCCTATTTCGGAATCGGGGCTGACCCCCTGGAGGGTTCCATGGGACCGGTCATGCGCAGTGAATTCGGAGCCTGGCCGCACGTGTTTTACACCGCCTTCCGCTTCTACTTCTGACACCTGGAGGCCCATGCGTACAAACTTGAAGTGATCACGATCCCGGCGCAATACGGCAGAGTCGGTCCTTAATCGGTACGGAAACTTCATGTTCAATGCCGACGGGGGCGGTTCGATGAACCGCCCCCATGGCGCTGCGCAGAACCTTTACCGGCTTTACTTAACCGGTTTCCTGATCGGACGCGCGTGAATCGGTCTGATCCACATCATCCTGGGACGGAACCGGTACACACACTCTTGATTTACCTCTAATTGAGCCGTTTGGCCGAACTCATCCGGAGCACAGACCGGGCTCCAAGCCATAAAGTACAGTACCGGATAATCTCCGCTTGGAACGGTAAATTTTGCCGAAAACGTCACTTCTTTGGTGGCTCCGGCGGTCATGGGCGCCACGCCTTGTTTCGCCTGCCATAACTGGTTGCTCACCGTAAACGGTTTGGCTTTGAAAGCATAAACGGCTGCTTCCATGCCGTTGCAGCCATAGGTGGCCGTAGCTTCGTTGCGCAATGTAACTTTCACCGTTACCAAGTCTCCGGCTTTAAAGGTGGTTGGCGACAAGCTGATATCCGTGACCTTCACCGACGATGTGCCCTGAGCGACAACTGAAGTCACCAACAAAAACAGGCATGCCACAGCGACAAACAACACTGAAACATCGAAATTTGGTTTTTTCATAACTCCCCCTAATGGTTCTGCATTAGTTAAATGCAGATTCCGGGGTGAAAATCTCAAAAAAAATCCACGGGGACTTCGGGTATCAACGCATACACCCGCCAGCGTTTCTCATCCTTCGCTGACGCAAAGCGTTGGCAACAGTTTGCGTATTTCTGTGCGCCCCACTCAGGGATCAGCGATTGACCTGGAAGGTGCGGTCTCCTTTCTCAAAAAAAGCGATGATCTGCCGGATGGCCGCCAGGCCGGCATTGATATTGGCTTCCGTGGTTTGCGCGCCCATCTTCTTGGGCGTAAAAAAGAACCGTCCCGCAAATTCAGCGGCGATCTCGTCTTTACAGTCCGGAGCCACATCGGAAATGTACTTGAAATCCGGGCGTTTCCGAAAGATTTCCCGCAATGACTCTTCGCATACCACTTCTTTGCGCGCGGTGTTGACCAGTACCGCGCCTTCAGGCATACGGGCGAGCAGGTCCCGGTTGATGGAACCCCGGGTTTTTTCGTTGGCGGGAATATGCAACGAAACGTATTGGCATTGAGAATAGAGTTCTTCCACGGATCCCAGCGGAGTGACTCCTTCCGCACGGATGACCGCGTCCTCGACGAATGGATCAAAAGCAAATACGTCCATGCCGAATCCCCCGGCAATACGCGCCACATCACGACCCACATTGCCGAATGCGTGGATGCCCAGGGTTTTTCCCCGCAGCTCGGTGCCGGCCTTGCCGTTAAATCCGTTCCGAGCCAGGTAAACCATCATGCCCATGGCCAATTCGGCTACCGCATTGGCGTTCTGTCCCGGCGTATTCATGACCACAATCCCTTTGGCTGTGGCGGCATCAAGGTCAACATTGTCGTACCCGGCTCCGGCACGGACAACGATCTTTAATCGGTCTGCAGCGGCGATCACTTCGGGAGTGACCTTGTCGCTGCGTATGATCAACGCGTCCGCATCCGCTACTGCGGCCTCAAATTCGGCCTGATTCGCATAAGATTCCAATAAAACCATCTCATATCCAGCTTCATCGCTGATATCGCGGATGCCCGTCACGGCGTCGGGATGGAAAGGCTTTACCGTTGCCACCAATACTTTTTGCTTCATTATCGTCACCCCTCAATGAATTTGGTCTATCTGAATTGTACGGCCGCGCCAACAGCATGTCAATGTATGGAGAGTTGGAAAGTTGGAAAGTTTGGAGAGTTGGAGAGTTGAGGGCGGGAACAGTTCGCGCCTCGCCCTTCAGGCTCTGAATAAGGAATAAAGAAGAAGGAATAAAAAGGCTCGTCCTGTAGGATGATCTTGAAAGATCTGCAGGCTGCACTCGGAAGGAGCCGCAGGAGGTCTTAAGTGTAAAACCAACGTCATTGTGTTTGTCCTTTTGACTTTAGACTTTCAACTTGTTTTCCCTCTCCAACTCTCCAACTCTCCAACTTTATTCAGTTGCCTGTCAGGAGCATGAAAGGTTTATTGTGAAAACTCTTGTACAGGGGGCGCAATCGTTCGGTGTGGTAGTATTCTTCCACGTTGATCAACTTGCGGTGCGAGGTGACCTCCTCAATGGGCTTGTCGCCGTAACGCCCGTTACAGAGAACCACCAGCCGGCCGGAGATGCCACTGAGGATCAAGTCAAGAGCCAGGTTTCCGAATGTGAGGGGAACGATTGAGTCCAGGGAGTCAGGTTCCCCGGCCCGTACCAGGTACCCCAGCTTCTGGGAAATACAGTTGATCGCCTGCTTTTCTCCATACCGCGGCGAAAGACGTTTCAATTGCCGGGCCACCAGTTCGCCGATGCCGCCAAGCTTGGCATGGCCGAACATGTCGCGTTCCGTGTCTTCAAATACCATGTCCTGGCCGTGAAAGGTAGCCCCCTCCGACACCAGGACCACGGCATAGCGGCTGGGATTGCGCAGTCGGTCTTCCACCAGCAATCGGCACAAATCGTCCATGTGAAAAGTATGCTCCGGAATGACACAACGGTCCGCCGCCCCCGCCAAGGTGGGAAGCAACGCGGTGAAACCGGCATACCTGCCGAATACTTCCATCACCAGGAAGCGCTCATGGGATCCGGCCGTGGTGCGCAAACTGTCGGCAAGTGAAATAACCCGGGTGACACAGGTAGAGAAACCGATACAATAATCGGTACCCGGCACATCGTTGTCCATGGTCTTGGGAATCCCGATTATTGCCAAGCCTTCTTTGTGAAGGCGGACGGCATATCCCAGCGTATCATCACCACCGATAGCGATCAGGGTGTCAATGCCGAGAAACTCCAGGTTTTTCAGCACTTCCGGGGTCAGGTCATTGCATGCCTCGCCATATGTGTCCACCAGGTGGGTGGGGACAAATTGAGCGGGGATTCGACTGGGCAGGGTTCGGGATGAATGCAGAAACGTGCCTCCCGTACGCCCCACCCGGCGCACCGTCTCGGTCGTCAGTTCCTGCACGCAACGAGAATTGTCGGCCCCACGTTCCCGCCGGATATTCGACAAACCCGACCAGCCTCGTCTGATCCCCAGTACGCGATAGCCCTCCCCGATGGCACGGATGGTGACGGCACGGATGGCGGGATTCAGCCCGGGGACATCACCGCCTCCGGTTAAAATCGCGATGGTTCCTTTGGGATTGACCGATGAAAAGGGCTTTTGAGAATAGGTGCTCATTTAAACCTTCCGAATCCCCGACTGCCGGGAAAGTCTTTGAAAAATGCGGACCGGGTTACTCCAATTCCACCGCGGCGGACCACAAACCATGGATATTGCAATAGGAAATGGCCATAATTGTTCCCGGCTTTTCGCTGCGAAACCGAAAAGCAAAGTGGGGTTCGGTATATACGGTGCTGGTATCCGCGCCCTGGGCGGACGCGCCGTGGCTGTCAAAAGAGTGGCGTCCCAGCATGAAGGGGAATTTTTCATCCCGGGGCAGAAAATAGACTTCGATCCAGGCGATGTGGTGAGCAGTGGTATTGGGATGAACGATCTCTTCCCCCACATTGACGGTTACAGTCATCAGTTCACCCGCCTTGAAACGCGGAGCCTGTATAACCGGAGCATGCTTCTCTTTCTTCCAATCAGCTGTCTGGAACATATCAGTGATCATTTTCACGTCAACCTCCTCTCTCGCTCCCGGAATGCGGCGTGAAAAGAATGGAAAATCCGCATTTTCCGGAAGGACTTCCTTATAGTTAGTGTAGCATTGCGTTCAATGGAATGCAACGAATGCAGGGGATTTGCCCGGCGAATGCCCGGTTCGGCACTATTCCGGCCCGGATTGCGAGATGCGGTTTATCAACCCGTTGCTTTTCTGTTATAATAATTTATAACATGAACTGCGTGAGAGAAAGTAGGTTCTTTTAATATCCCGGGCGCCCTTCCGGATACCCGGAACGCCGACCCTGCCAATCAGCCATCACGCAAATTGTCCGGAAGGAACATGCCTCATGTCGGCGAAACCGGGGGAACAACGTCACAGGAGGTGAACCATGAGTCAACGGACTTTGTTCGTGTTCAACATACCCGGGGACCTTCCGGAACGGGAGTTGCATGAGCAATTCTCATATTTCGGCAGGGTCCGCCATATCCGCCTGATGAGAGATAAAGGCTATGGTTTTGTGGAGATGGGACGTTCCGACGAGGCCGCTACGGCAATCAAGGGCGTAAACGGAATTGTTCTGCGGGGAAATGCCATCAAGGTCGAACCCGCCCGTACTCGCCGCAAACGCCGCAGCCCCAATCCACCAGACCATGGCAACGCCCCATCAAACGCCTGACCGAATCCTGGCAGTGGGGGAAGTCTTGTTTGACCACTTCCCCGGCGGGAAACGCCTCGGGGGAGCTCCCTGCAATTTCGCCGTCCACGCACGGGGTCTGGGCATGGATGCGCAACTGTTAACCCGGGTCGGCGACGATGATCACGGAAATTGCATTCAAGCGAAACTGGTTGCTTTCGGTTTTCATCCCCGCCTCTTGCAAGTGGATCCCCACACGCCCACCGGGGCCGTGCATGTCAGCTTCAGTGACTCGGGTGATCCCGCCTATGCCATTCGTCCGGCGGCCTGGGATCACATCGGGCTCGACCCGGCCCTCACGACATGGTTGAAAGATTTTTCTCCGCAAATGCTGTATTTCGGCTCGTTGGTGCAACGCACGCCGACCGGAGCCGGGTTGATCGAGGAGTTGGCAACACATTTCAACCGGACCTCAACTTTTTTGTGCGACCTCAACCTGCGCCGGGGAAATGTAGTTCGTGACCGGGTAATCCGCTGCCTGGAACTGTGCCATATTTTGAAACTGAACCGAGAAGAACTTGATTATCTCTGCCGGACTCTGGATTTGTCCGGCACCCCGCGAGAATGCATGGAACGCATTTCATCCCGCTTCACCATATCCTTGGTCGCATTGACGCGGGGAAAATCAGGCAGTATCCTGTTTTCGGAATCGGGATTTACCGAATCCGCGGGTACAATTGTGTCGGACCCGGTCAACACCGTGGGTGCGGGAGACGCCTTTTGTGCGGCGCTGGCCCAGGGAGCGTTACACAATGAAAATCCGGAACAGATGCTGGAAAGGGCCGGCCGCCTGGCCGCGGCGGTGTGCAGACTTCCCGGAGCGGTTCCGGAAAACAGTGATTTCTACCGCAAATTCATCTCAAAAAGCAGCGCCAAGGAGTAAAGCATGGCCAAGAAATCTTTAACCATCCAGATGTTCAGCATTCACGGCCTGATTCGGGGACACAACCTGGAATTGGGCAGGGACGCTGATACCGGAGGTCAAACCCTCTACGTAGTGGAACTGGCCAAAAGTCTCAGTCGCTGCCCGGAAATCCGCCGCGTGGACCTGTTCACGCGCCTGATTTCCGACCCGCGCGTTTCAGAGGACTATGCCCGGGAAGTGGAAGAGATCAACGAAAAATGCCGCATCATTCGAGTCCGCTGCGGTGGATTAAAATACGTGCGCAAAGAACGGCTCTGGCCCCACTTGGATGAATTCATCAACCGCACCATTACTTTTATCAAGCGCCAGGGTGAAGTTCCCGACTTTTTTCACGGCCATTACGCTGATGCCGGTTACGTTTCCCAGCGCTTGTCCCGCTTTTTCGATACCCCTTTCGTGTTCACGGGGCACTCGTTGGGGCGATCCAAGCTGGCGCGGTTGCAGGAAAACGGCATGGGCATGGAAGAGATCGACCGCCGCTTCCACATCCGGCGTCGCATCGCCGTTGAGGAAGAGGTTTTGCAACACAGCAACCTGGTGGTGGCCAGCACCCGCCAGGAAGTCCAGACCCAGTACGGTCAATACGAAAACAAAGACAAGCCGACATTTGCAGTGGTTCCTCCGGGAGTCGACCTGGAAAAATTCTATCCGTACTACATGGACTCCCTCCCCGAACACCCCCAGCACGACGAGCAGATCTTTGCCCAGGCATCCCTGCAGGAAGAACTTCATCGTTTCCTTATCCACCCGGATCGTCCATTGGTCCTGACTTTATGCCGCCCCGAAAAACGCAAAAACATCTCCGGCCTGATCCGGGCGTATGGTGAAGATGCCGATCTTCAAACCATGGCCAATCTGGCCATTTTCGCCGGCATTCGCAAAGACATCGAGGCCAAGGAAGAGAACGAACGTGAAGTCCTCACGGAAATGCTGCTGCTCATGGATCGATACGATCTTTACGGCCGCATGGCCATTCCCAAGCGGCACGACTCTGAATACGAAGTGCCGGCTCTCTACCGCATAGCCGCGGAGAAACGCGGAGTGTTTGTCAACGTGGCCCTGACCGAACCTTTTGGACTGACCCTGATCGAAGCCTCCGCCAGTGGAGTTCCGCTGGTGGCCACCCGGGACGGAGGCCCCCGGGATATCATCGCCAACCTGGACAACGGTGTGCTGGTTGATCCGACCAACAGCAAAGAAATATCCGCCGCCATCCGTCGGGTCATCACCCATACCAGAGAGTGGAAACGCATGTCCCGCAACGGTATTGTTAACGTCAAAGAGCATTACACCTGGGACGCGCATGTTCAATCCTACCTAGAGCGCATCGGGGATTTGGCTAAACGCCCGGCACCCGCCGTGTCCGCAGCCCGGCAACCGGCAATCGGACGCCGCTTAACCGCCTTGCGCTATTTCCTGATCTGTGACATCGACGATACCATGACCGGTGGACCGGAAAACGAATTGGCGCGGTTGGTAACGGATATCAAACAACACCGCGACTGCGTGGGTTTTGGCGCAGCCACGGGTCGTGACCTGAAATCCGCCCGGGACCATTTAAAGATAAACCAGATCCCCGCGCCCGACCTGCTGATCACCGCAGTGGGTACGGAGATCTACTATGGTGAGGATCTGTTGATCGACCGCGGCTGGAACACGCGGCTGGAACACCAGTGGAAACCCGGCAAAATCCGCGATCTTCTGAAAAAACTCGATTTCCTGACACCCCAACCCGAGGAGGCCATGCAACCCTTTAAAGTCAGTTATTTCATGGAACCCGGCAAAGACCGGTTGACCGCAATACACAAACTCCTGTCCGATCACAACCTGCGCTATTCACTGGTGTATTCTTCCGAGCGTGACCTGGATATCCTGCCCTACCGGGCATCCAAAGGCAAGGCCCTACGGTACTTCGCCCGCAAATGGGACATTCCCCTCAGCCACGTCCTGGTTTGCGGAGACAGCGGCAACGACGCCGGTATGCTGCGGGGGGAATGCCCGGCCGTAGTCGTGGCCAACCACCAGCCGGAGCTGGAGTCATTGCGAAAAAGCCGCCGGGTCTATTTCGCCCGTTCGCCTTACGCCGCCGGAGTACGTGAAGGAATCGCCCATTACAAGTGGTGGAAGCGCGCAAAAGGAGTAAGTTCCTCATGAGCAACCTGATCCCCCAACTGATCCCACGCCGTGAACAGCAGGAATTCCGCGAATTCATGTCCATGATTCTGGCGGATCAACCGGATTTCCTGCACCAGAACGATATCATGCTGCGCTACTTTCAGTTCTGTGATGAAACCAACGCCGGGCGCTCAAAACGCCGCGACTCAACTTTCTTTGCTTTCTTATGCAATATCCAGGAATTGTTCCTGCTGGGCGAATACCTCTTCATCATGCACCGGCCCGAGACCGCCCGGTTTCATTACTACCGGGTAAACGCCAACGGCAGTTACATGGAGGCGATCACCACAGGCGAGTATTTGCAACAAAAGGACCGATTTGCCGGCCATTCACCGGATCCCAATCCCCTGCGCATCGATTTCCAGCCTTTTTACGACTTCGCTCCGCGCGTGCGGCATTTCCGCAATATCGGCAACGGCATCCTGTTCCTGAATCGCTACTTATCCAGTCACATGTTTCAGAATCCCGATGAATGGAACCGGAAGTTGTTTGAATTCCTCAAGCTGCACCAACACGACGGACGCCAGCTGCTGGTCAACGGTTCATCCATTCCAGACATGAACACCCTGATTCAGCGTCTGCGTTTCACAACCCAGTGGTTGAAGCAGGCTGACAAAGACACGCCGATCAAACAAGTGGAGCGCCGCCTGAAACGCAGCGGCCTGGAGCCCGGGTGGGGAGATACCGTGGAACGCGCGGCTGAAAGCATGCAGAGCCTGATCGACTTGTTCGATGCACCGGATGATTCCCTCTTGGAAAGCTTTATCTCACGGGTACCCATGCCCATGATCTCCCGCATCGCCGTTGTATCGCCTCACGGGTGGTTCGGCCAGAACAACGTCCTGGGACGACCCGATACCGGAGGACAGGTGATATACATCCTGGACCAGGTCCGCGCCCTTGAAGCCCATCTGCGTGAGCGTCTGTCCCAAAGCGGACTTGACGTCACTCCACGAATCGTGGTGCTGACCCGACTGATTCCCGATGCCGGAGACAGCGGTTGCGATGTCAAGCGAGAACACATCTATCGCACCGAGAACAGTTGGATTCTGCGCGTACCTTTTCAGGATGAACAGATGAATGTCCTGCCTCAATGGGTATCCCGCTTCAAGGTCTGGCCCTACCTGGAGCGCTTCGCCAATGCCGCGGCGGTGGAACTGGCGGCGGAATTCGGCGGACGCCCGGACCTGGTGATCGGCAACTACTCGGACGGCAACCTCGTCTCCAGTTTGCTGGCCGATCATTTCAACATCATTCAGTGCACGATTTCGCACGCCCTGGAAAAAACCAAATACCCCGACGCGGATTTAAAGTGGCGGAAATACGAAAAGGATTACCATTTTTCACAGCAATTCATGGCCGATATTCACAGCATGAATAAGTCGGATTTCATCATCACCAGCACCCGGGAAGAGATCGTGGGGTCCGATTCCCACATGGGACAATACGAGTCCTACTTGAACTTCACCATGCCCGGATACATCCAGGTGCTGTCCGGCATCGACTTGTTCAGCCCTAAATTCAACGTAATCCCCCCCGGAGTGAGTTTTGACCTCTATTTTCCCCATTCCGAAACCAAGCGGCGGGTGAAGCGACAGACAGCGCGCCTGGAAGAACGGTTATTTTCTTCTAAAGACAAAGACATTTTCGGAACCCTAAAAGACCCGGGCAAGCCCCCCATTTTTACAATGGCGCGCTTTGACCCCATCAAGAATATTACCGGCCTGATCGACGCTTTCGGCCGCAGCAAAGATTTGCGCCGGCAATGCAACCTGGTTTTTTCAGCCGGATCCATTGATCCTGAACTCTCCGGCGACCGCGAGGAACAAAACGAGATCCGACGGGCCCACGAATTGATCGAGCAACATGGACTGGACGGCAGTGTGCGCTGGCTGCCCAGCATCTCCAAGTCGGATACCGGCGAGGTGTACCGCATTATGGCGGACCGGAAGGGAATCTTTGTGCAACCGGCCCGGTTCGAGGCTTTCGGCCTGACCATTCTCGAAGCCATGGTCAGCGGGCTGCCCACTTTCGGTCCCAAGTTCGGCGGCCCCTCGGAAATTATCGACCATGGTAGGAACGGGTTTCTGCTGAATACCGGAGATCCATCACTGATCGCCAATTCGCTGGAGCATTTTTTCAAGAAACTGGCAAGTGACGCTGAATTGTGGCAACTGATCTCTGTTGCAGGCATTCGCCGGGTACATGAGGACTTCAGTTGGACGACCTACAGCGAGCGGTTGCTGAAACTGGCCAAGATCTACGGCTTCTGGCGCTTTGCCGAATCGGTTGAAGGCAAACAAAAGATGGACCGTTACAGCGAATTCATCTATCATTTCCTGTTGCGCGGGAAAAAAATCGATACTGCGGGTAAGCCGGGCTAAACAACTCCGTCCCGGGTGTAAAGGTAACGCTTGATTTTGCTGGTGGCGGTCTTGATAAAAGGTTCCTTACGTTCGATTATTGCGGACAATTTGGAATAGGTGGACAGGCGCTCGTTGGCTTCGGCTTTGATCTGCGCCAGGGCATGGTCGATATACTTTGCCCGTTCATCCTCACTGCGGCCGCGGGTTTCTGAGTCCACCAGGTCGTAATCCAGGTAAATCCACGCCTCGAGGCGACCGTTGCGCTCCAACACCAGGGCTTCGCTCACCAGCATCATGCTGTTGAGAACATCTTCAATCGCCTCGGGAAAAATGTTCTCACCATTGGACATCAGGATCATGTTCTTACACCGTCCGGTGATAATCAGGTTGTCGTAGCGGTCGAAGTAGCCAAGGTCACCGGTATGCAACCATCCATCTCTGTCAAAAACTTCCTCGGTCTGGCGGGGATTCTTGTAGTACCCTTTCATCACGTTCTCGCCCTTGGCGCAGATCTCTCCGATACCGGGATCGCCTTCCGGTTCATGGATGCGGATTTGCACACCGGGGATCACTTTTCCGATGGAACCCACCTGAATGGAGTCGTCCCCCATGGGCCCGCCGGCCAACAAGGGCGCGGTCTCGGTAAGGCCATAACCCACCAGATACGGAAATCCGATGGCCCGAAAAAGGCGTTCCGCTTCGAAATTGAAGGGCGCTCCGCCCACGGCCATCACCTCGAGGCGCCCTCCAAAAAAGGTCATGAGAGAGTCATTGATCTTGCGATAGATCTTGCGCCGCACCAGGGGCACATGCAGAGCGGCACGCACAAGCCGTTTCTGTTCGATCAAGGGGAGCACCTTCTTTTTAAATATCTTTTCCAGGATCAGGGGCACGGAGCAAATGGCATGGGGACGGAGCCGACTGCAGATTTCTTCCAGAACCCGCGGAGTAGGCGGCCGGTCAAGATAACGGATCTGGGCGCCATGACTGAAGGGGTAAAGAAATCCCACGGTAAACTCATAAGTGTGTGACAGGGGCAACATCGACAAAAAGATATAGTCGTGGGTTACAGGTGCCAGGCCGCGACAACTCTTGACGTTTGCCGTAAAGTTGCCGTGGGTCAACATAACCGCCTTGGAATGACCTGATGTTCCTGATGTGTAGATAATGGAAGCCAGGTCATCCGCCGAAACCTGCCGCGATTTCAAGCCGATCGTTGAGGGAAATTTCTTGATAAAATCCAGAGCCCGTTCCAGCGTATGCGAGAAAGTCTGCACCTGAATATTCGGCAGTTCCGTCTGAAAATCATCCAGGGTGATCACGTACTGCACTTGACAACAACCCAGGTCATCGATTTTTTCCAGTTGCCGACTGGTGGCAAACAACAACTTCGATTCCGAATCCATCAGGATGTGCCGGATATCCGACTCGGGAAAATCGGGCAGAATGGGAACGGCCACGGCGCCCACGCGCACAGTCGAAAAGTAGGCAATACCCCAATTGGGTGAGTTTTCCCCCAATATCGCCACGCGATCGCCATGACCGATACCGGATTCCCGTAGCAGCTCAGCCACGCGGCCGACCCGGTCCATGAACTCACCGTAGGTGATGGGATCTTTATCCGCCCAACCCAGGGCCGGGCGGTCAAAATAACGTCCCGCCAACTCTTCAAGCAGGTCGTTCAGGGTTTGCGACTGAATTTCTGGCATCATGTGTCATTTATACCCCACGGAAAAAAGGAATACAAGATCTGCTTGTCATCCGTTTCGTATTTCGGTATATAGGTTTCATGAATGAGTTCATTTTGGTTATTCGAAACCTGAGCAAACAGTACGGAGAGATCCGCGCCCTTGACAATCTGGATCTTGACCTGGCCCCTGGAGAGATATTCGGATTGCTGGGACCCAACGGAGCCGGCAAAACCACTTTGATCTCGATTCTTTCCGGTACCCTACGGGACTTCAGTGGCAGTGTGCTTTTTCAGGGTAAAGACCTTTTCCGCAACCGGCGATTGCGCAGTCAACTGGGTATCGTTCCCCAGGAGACGGCATTTTACGAAGAATTGGGAGCAAGGGAAAACCTCTTTTTCTGGGGCGGGTTGTACGGGTTGTCCGGACAGGAACTCCGCCTCAGAACCGATTCTCTACTGGAAACGGTTGAACTCGCGGACCGGGCCAAAGAGCCGGTTAAAAACTTTTCCGGCGGCATGAAACGTCGTTTGAACCTGGCCATCGGCATGATCCACCAGCCCCGTTTGCTGCTGCTGGATGAACCCACTGTGGGCATCGACGTTCAGGCCAAGGTAAGGATTCTGGATATCATCCGCCGCGCTGCGGACAACGACACAACCGTTGTGTTTACCACCCATCAGCTGGCGGAGGTGGAAACCCTCTGTGACCGGATTGCCATCATGGACAAAGGCCGTATCCTGGCGCTTGGTACCCTGGATGAGCTAACCCGCATCGTGGGGGAAAGGGAAATCGTGTTTATCAGAGGCGAATTCTCTGCGGCCGAAATTTCGGATGTATTGGGAAACCTGCCCGCCGCCGACATTCTTGCCGTTCGAGACAACAGCCTTACCCTGGCATTGGACAGCACGGCCGAGATTCCCGACATTTTGGAAACGCTCTTCCAGGCAGCCGTATCCGTGAGCGACCTGAAGATTCAGTCACCCAACCTGGAGACAGTGTTCCTGAAACTGACGGGAAGGAGTTTGAGAGATTGAGCCGCATTCTTCTCATCGTGATCCGTGATTTTCGCCGCCGCCTGCGCGCCCCGGCCGGGATCCTGATCCTCACCGCCATTCCCCTGCTCATGACCGCGATCTTCGGCATCATCTTCTCACCTGGTGAAAAGGACAGCCGTTTAACCATCCGCGTACTGGTGGTGGACAAGGACCGCAATTTCGGCGCCCGCATGCTGATGCAGGCTTTCTCGCAGCAACGTTTCGCCGACATGTTCCGCATGGAGACGGTTATCGAAGCGGACGGCCGCCGGGAGATCGCCCGCGGAAAGGCTTCCGCACTTCTGGTAATTCCAAAGAATTTCACCGCCTCCCTGTTTCTATCCAAACCGGTGCAATTGGAAGTAGTCAAGAACCCCTCTGAACAATTCCTTCCCGGAGTAGTGGAGGAATTCACCCGCACCGTGGCCGTACTGACAGCGGCCGCCCAAGCGGTATTCCAGGATGAACTGGCGGCCATGCGTCCACTCTGGGATCGTTCCTTCAGCGAAATCGAAACCGCTGAATTCACAAGGTTACTGGATTCTCTTCGCCCCAAGATCAAACGCCTGAGCCGGGTATTGGATCCCCTGCTGGTGGGGCTCGAGAGCCAAAATGAAACCAAAAAGGCCCAGGCGGATGATCAACCGGCTTTTGACACCGCGGCGATATTCGGCATGATCCTGCCGGGAATGGTCATTTTTTTCTTGATGTTCATCGTGGAGATTTTCATGCGCGAGATCCTGGCCGAAAAAGAGGACGGCACGCTGCGGCGCCTGCTCTTTTCACCCATCCCGCCTATTCAATACGTAACGGCCAAAATAACTTCCGCCTGGCTCATGGGACTGGTCATTCTGGGTCTGATGGCGGCAATGGGCCATATTGTGTTCGCGATCCGCTGGGGAAACTTTTTGTACCTGCTGGCGTTGGGCGGCGCCGCCCTGGCGGCGCTGTGCGGGCTTTTTGCTCTGTTTTTCGCGTTCTTTCGCAATCGCAATCAGGCGGGAGCCGTCACGGCGCCGGTAATTCTGGTATTGGCGGCCCTGGGAGGCAGCATGATCCCGGTCAACCAATTGCCCCAGGGATTCCGGGCCTTCAGCCGTTTCACCCCCAACTACTGGTTCATCCAGGGAACCGCCTTGATTCGCGAAGGGGAATTCCCCGTTACCGCGACCCTGTTGCTTTTGGCGGCGGGCCTGGTATTGACCGCCACCAGCCTGCCGCTCCTGGTTCGGAGGGTCAGCCCATGAACACACCCTGGCTGATCGCCCGGCTGGACCTGAAACGTATGCTCAAAGACAAAGCCTTTTTCTTCTGGAGTTTGGCGTTTCCGGTTTTTCTCATCCTGATCTTCGGCAATCTCTACCAGGGAAACGGCAGCGATCCCAAGGCGGAATTGGTGGTAGTGAACCGGGATCAAGGCCACTGGGGTGAATACCTGGTGGCCGCCCTGGACAACCCCGACATGGTGATCCAAGCTAGAAAAGAAAAACCGCAAAAGTTCACCCGCATACTCGAAATTCCCGCTGATTTTTCCCAACGCATTCAATCCCTTCAATCCCAGAAGCTGCGGTTCACCAAGAACCCGGATGCCAGCCTTGAAGCCGCCACGCGAGTGGAAACCCGCATCATACAAGCTTTGGTTCGTCTGATCGCCGGCGTGGTACTGCAACCCGAACCCGTGCCGACTCAACCCGAAATCGCACCGCTGGAAGAACTGGTTTCCGTGAAGGCGGGGTTTCCTGCGGGAACGATAACCAGCATTCCGTCCGGATTCGATCACGTAATCCCCGGCATTCTCGTGCATATGCTCATGATCCTGATCCTCATCTACGGCGGCATTACCGTAATGATCGACCGGCAAAGCGGTATCCTGACACGGATAATCTCCGGCCCGGTTTCAAGAGCCGAATTGTGGAAAGGAAAGTTCCTGGGACGACTTCTTGTAGGTCTGCTTCAGGCCGTAATGCTGATGGGGCTGGGACTGATCCTGTTCAAACTCAACCTGGGTAATCCAACGCTTTCCTTTCTCATTATCCTGCTTTTTTCCGCGACTATGGCTTCATTAAGCATTTTTCTCGGCTCCGTATTCCGCAAAGAGGAAGTGATCATCGGCTTGGCGATTCTATTCGCCAACCTGTTCGCGGCTCTGGGCGGTTGCTGGTGGCCGATTGAGGTTGTGCCGCCGGTCGTCCGTGCGGTGGGCATGGTTGTACCCGCGTGGTGGGCCATGGACGCCTTTCACAAGGTGATCTTTTTTCACAAGGGGCTGGAAACCCTGTGGCTGCATTACACCATACTGCTGGGCTACACGGCGCTGTTCTCTTTCCTGGCCGTCCGCTACTTCAAGATTCGCGAATGAGCTTCACTCAACCGTACAACGGCAAACCGGCAAAAGAAGGTATTTTTTCAGCAATGACATATAAAAATGATCTGTGCAATATCGTTTCTGGGAATGTGGCGGGCCCGGATCACCGCGGCCGGATCAGTGGATGATGAAGCCAAAAAGAGATAAAAAGCGGTCCTTCAAACTGCCCCATACCCTTGTACTGATCTACCTGATCGTATTGATCATGTATATTCTCACATGGGTGGTGCCATCCGGTTCCTTTCAACGGGTGGAAAAAACCGTGGAAGGCGCGGTGCGCCAGGTTACGGTTCCGGGCACCTTTGCCTACGCCGAAAAAGTGCCGGTCTCCCCCTCCATCCTCTTGACCGCCCCGGTGCGGGGCTTTCAGGAAGGCGCACTCATCATCGCCTTTCTGTTTATCATCGGCGGGGCGTTCGCGGTTATCCAGGAAACCGGTACCATCGACCTGTCCATCCGTCGCCTGACAGCATCGTTCGCACGTCATCCCGCCTTGCGGGGATTGCTCATCCCCGTATTGATGACCGTATTCTCCCTGGCCGGTTCGATTTTCGGTATGTGTGAAGAAACCATTCCCTTTATTCTGGTATTCATCCCCCTGGCCTTGTCCATGGGCTACGACTCCATTGTGGGCGTGGCCATCCCCTTTCTGGGCGCGGCCGCCGGTTTCGCCGCCGCATTTTTTAATCCTTTTACCGTGGGCATCGCCCAAGGACTCTCCGACTTGCCCCTGTATTCCGGCTTGACCTATCGCCTGATCTCCTGGGTGCTGGGCACAGCCCTGATGATCGCCATGGTCATGATCTACGCAGCCAAAATCCGACGCAATCCCCGATCCAGCCCGGTCTACGAGATCGACCGCCAGCGCATAAAGACGGAAAACACGGAAAGGGGAGCCCCTGCGCCGGAATTGACTTCACGTCACCGGGCCGTGTTGTGGATTTTCGGCGGCGGCATATTGATCCTGGTGGCGGGAATTCTCCTGCAGCATTGGTATATAGAAGCCATTGCCGCTGTTTTCCTGGGCATGGGATTGGCCGCGGGGTTTGCCGCCGGCATCTCGCCCAGCCGCATGGCCGGCCATTTCGTCACCGGCGCCAAGGACATGATGAACGTGGCCTTCATAATCGCCTGCGGCCGCGCCATCCTGATTGTAGCCCAGGAAGGGCAGATTCTCGACACCCTGCTCTACTACGCCTCCCAGTTTATTTCTCTGTTTCCGCGCATCGTTACCGCGCAAATGATGTTCCTCACGCAATCCGTCATCAATTTCTTTATCCATTCCGGCACCGCCCAGGCGGCGCTGACCATGCCGATCATGGCCCCGTTGAGTGACCTGGTGGGATTGACACGCCAAACCACGGTCTACGCCTTCCAACTCTGCGAATTTGTAAACCCCATCCTGCCGACGTCGGCTGTCACCATGGGTGTATTGGGCATCGCCCGCATCCCCTGGGAGAAATGGGCACGCTGGTTTCTGCCCATCATGTTGGTGCTGGTTTTGTTCAGCATGATCATGCTGATTCCCCCCGTGCTCATGAACTGGGGCCCTTTTTAACCCTCATTTTGAGCTCGGATCGTCGCGAATTTGGAGAAAGTAGAATGTACAACGTAGAAGGCAGGATAAAGCATTGAGTGATCCGGATATTTAATAAAACCACGGAACACGCGGAATACACGGGAGGGCAATAAAACGCATCAGGTGGCAGAAAGGCATGTGTACGGGCGGTTCGCGAACTGCCCCTTTCTCGACTTCTTCCTGCTTCAACTTTTGGTTCTCTTCCATTTTGTGTGGGTTTGCACGTCACTCTGGTTTAAAAAGGGAAAGGCTTTTTAAGAGTACCCTTTCGGGCACAAGTCACCGCTCACCACTTCGGTGTTCTTCGACGGCTTAAGATGGCCATGGTGGATGTTCGGGATGTTTCCGAGGTCATCTTTCGTCTTCGGGGAGTACCCCTCAGCCGACCATCCTGTCTCAGAACATGGGTCCCCGGAACCTACGTTTGCGTTCGCTTATGGCTTTATGCCCTGCGGGTACTCATACTCACAACCGCTTACCAATTACTAATG
>DSBM01000103.1 GCA_011049425.1 Candidatus Aminicenantes bacterium | reverse complement strand
TAATTCGTCGCCTCCTTAAATGCAACTTGGATAACGGGCGGCTGGCTAGGCTTTGCCCGTGGGGGATTTTAACCCCCTGAATCGCGCCAGCTTGCTTGGCGCACTCAAGAACCGTCCCCATTCAGCACCCCATTCAGAAGGTTGATTCCCCTCTTGCGTTACCGTACACTGGAGGGGAGGCCTCCATGCCATCCAAACGCGTCATCCTGGTTGAAGCATCCGCAGGGTCGGGCAAGACCTTCCGCCTGACCCGCCAGTACCTGGCACGCCTCTTTACTTCGTTCAAGGGCATCAACGAAAAGTCGATCAAGCCTGAGCAATCTTCGCGCATCCTGGGCAGCCTGCTGGCCATCACCTTCACCAACAGGGCCGCGGGAGAGATGCGCCAGCGCATTATCCGTACGCTTAAGCACCTGGCGTTCGGCGTTGACGATTCCGCCGGCCTGAGCGCGGAGGGCGGGGCCCTGGCGGCGGCTCTGGAACAGGATACGGGTATTTCCCGCGAGCGGCTCGCCGGCGTGGCCCTGCCGCTCCTGGAACGGATCATCACCCACTTCGGGGAGTTCAATGTCAAAACCATCGACTCCCTGATGAGCCAGGTCGTGCGGGTGATCGCCCCGGATCTGGAACTGCCTCCCGAGTTTGAGATCGAGGTGAACGCCGATCCCTGGGTCCGGCGCAAGGGGCTGGAGTTCATGGACGGGTTTTCCCGCCGCGACTGGGAAGAGGCCCGGCGTTTCCTGGAAGGGCTTTCCGGCATGGCTCCCCTGCGTTCCTGGCGGGTGGAGGAACCGGTGGTGGAGCTGCTCAGCCGCATCCGACGTTTTTCCCTCAACACCCCCCTGGCGCCGGTGACCCGTGCGGATATGGATGCGTGCCGGGGTGATCGGGAGCGTATCCTGCAGGTTTTTTCCCGGCAGTCCCGGGAATTGCACGCATTGATGACCGAACCCCCCTTAAAAAAAAGTCGTAACGCCAACCTGCATGGCGGCAGAGTCAGAGCCGAGGCCCTGGCGGACCTGGAGGCCGCCGGCCGTGATCCGACCCCTGCGGTGCTGAAATCCCTGGCCGGTAAAGCGATTTTCAAGAATTGCGCTGAGGACCTGCTGCTCGGCAAAGCGGACCCCGCTTTTGTTTCGCGTTTCAATGCGTTGCACCGCGCCGCGCATCGCGATTTCGCAAAGGTTTTGCGCCACAATGCCCGCTGCCGCGTGATTCACGTGCAGCGCTTTCTGGAAGATTTTGAAGAACTCCTGGCCCGGGACCGGGAAACCCTGTTCGTGGAGGAATTCTCCCGCCTGATCCGGGGGCGTTTGACCGCCTGGGAACATGAGGCCATGCCATATGTCTACCTGAAGTTGTCCGACCGTTTTCGCCACTTTCTGTTCGATGAATTCCAGGACACCAGCCGCCTTCAGTTCCAGGCACTGGCGCCGTTGATCGACGAAACCCTCTCTTCCGATTCCCAGGCTTCCTTTTTCCTAGTGGGTGACCGCAAGCAGGCCATCTACCGCTGGCGGGGGGGGAACCCGGACCTGATGGACGAATCGCGGCTGCGTAGGGAAATGGAGACGCTGGACCAGGTGGCTCCGGGCCCAATCGGGGACAGCCTCGAGGCCAACTGGCGCAGCCTGCGCAATATCGTGATGTTCAACAACCGCTTCTGGGAACCCGGCACACTGGAGGCCGCCCTGCCCGGAGATGCTCCCGGGGATGTGCAGGATCATTTCGCCCGGGTGCGCCAGGAGGTCGGGCCGAAATCCGCCGCAGGCGGCTGCGTGAATGTATGGTTGCGGTTGCATCCCAGGGATCCGGATAACGAGGAAAAACTGTCGGGTGCCATGCTGGAGGACTGCGTGGCCGCAGTCGCGGAGCAAAGGAACGCCGGATTCCGCTACGGGGAGATGGCCGTGCTGTTGCGCACCAACCTGCAGGGCCGCCGCATGATGCAGCGCCTGGCCGCCGCGGGTGTGCCCGCGGTTTCAGGTGAATCAATGCTGCTGGGAAGCTCTCCCGAGCTGTGCCAGCTTCTCTCCTGCCTGAGGTTCCTGGAATTTCCCCCGGACAACCTCGGTTTCTATGCCTTTGTCACCGGCGAGGTGTTTGCCCGCCGGGCCCGGGAAGTGAGCCCGGAAGAGGCCGGCCGGATCGCCGGCTGTGAGCAGTTGCGGCGGCGTTGTCCCGGGCCCCTGTATCCGCTTTTCCGTGAAACGTTTCCCCGCTTGTGGCGGAAGTTGATCGAGCCCCTGTTCCGCTCCATCGGTTTTCTGACCGCCTACGACCTTTTCCAGGACATGTGCGCCTGCCTGCGGATCCACGAACATTTTCCCGAAGCGTCCGCCTTTGTCCTGCGCTTTGCCGAATTCCTGCATTGGGCGGAAAAACGCGGCCTGGTTTCCGTGGCCCACGCCCTGGAGGAATGGGACCGGCTGGAAGAGGAAGGTCAGGGGCAATGGTCCCTGGCCGCGGTGGACGAGGGGGATCGCCTGCGCGTGATGACCCTGCACGGCGCCAAGGGATTGGAATTCCCCTGCGTCATCCTGCCCGTGCTGGACGGCGCGTCCGGCCGTGAGGCACCCCTGTACGAGGACGCCGGCCGACTGTTGCAGTTGGACGCAAACGTGGCCGCCGTGGACGACGAACTGGGTCGGGTGTACGCCAGCGAATTGCACCACCGCCTGGTGGACCTGTTGAACCTCTACTACGTGGGGTTTACCCGGGCGTGTCGATCCCTGACCGTTATCATGGGTAAAACGAAACTGGAACGCAAGGTCAGGAAAAAGCGTGAAACCAAGCTGAATCACTCTTTCAGCGATATCATGTTTCACCACCCCCTGCTGCAGCCGGGCCTGGACGCGGTGGATGAGGCGGCCGGGTTGTTCACCCTGTTGCAGGAAGGGGATCCCGGGGCCGCGCCGCGGCGGACAAAAGAGTCGGCAGCCGTATCCCCACAGGTGCCCGGAGAAAAGCGCCTGATGACCGCTGACTGGCAGCGGCGCTTCCTGGTGTTTTCCGCCGCCAAGAAGGTGCCGGCGACTCCCGAAAGCCGCCGGGGTGACCGGGTCCACCAGGTCCTGGCCGGACTGGGGGTGTACGAGAACGTTGGCTCGCTGGCGGCGGGCCTGCGCGCCCGTGCGAGGGACCTTTTGGAAAACGATCATACCGAGGCCCTGACCGTTTTCCTGGCCGACCCCGGGGCCATGCGTTTTTTCGTGGGTGACATCACGGCACATAGGGAGATCGACGTGGCAGGTCGCGAAGACGGCGGCGTGCGGGTGGTGCGCCTGGACCGGCTGGTGCTGGCCGCGGATACGGCCTGGGTGGTGGACTTCAAGACCGGCGCCGAGTACGCGGATGCCCACCGGCAACAGGTGGCCGCGTACATGCAGGTGGTGGCGCCCTTGTTCCCGGACAAACGGGTGCGTGGCGTCCTGCTGTATACCGACCTGGGCCGGGTGGATGAAGTGTCATGATCCGCCTGGTACCGTTGCACGAATCACTGGTGAACGCGGTGGCCCGGTTCCTGGCCGGACAAGAGGAGTCAATCTCGTCCACCCTGGTGGTCTATCCCTCGCGCCGCCTGCGTGTTTTCCTGTTGGATGCCCTGGGCCGCTGTTTTTCCGGGGCGTTTTTTCCCCCGCGCCTGCTCACGGTGGATGGATTTTTTAAATGCCTGCACGCCCGGGCGGTTCCAGGCTGCGAAGAAGCCTCTGAGTTGGAAGCCGCCCTGGCCCTTGACGCCGCGCTGAACAACCTGTTTCCCGCAGGTACCTACGGCCTGGCGCCGGGAAAAGATTTTCTCGACCGCTATCCGCGCCTGCTCCAGTTCATGGGCGTGGCAGAGGAATGCCTGGTGGAGGGCGCCAGCCTGGGGGAGATCGACCGTGACGTGTTTTCCCGCTACGTCGAGTTGGGTGAATACCACCGCGAATACAAGGATTTCCTGGCCTGCCTGCCCCGGGTGATAGACGGGTACGCGGAAAGGCTGGCACACTTGAACCGGGCGTCCCGGGGCATGATGTACAGTCGCGTGGCCGCCGCGTCGGATGCGGGGGAATTAAGGCTTCCCGACGGGGTGGAGCGGGTGGTGTTCATGGGCCTGACCGCCTTAAACCGCAGTGAGCAACGCGTACTGACCCGGATTTTCCGTGACCACCCGGCCGAATTGTTCATGCGTACCGACGCGGCCGCCCTGGCCGATCCCGCTTCCCCCTTCGCCCTGCAAAAGGAAACCGTCAACCTGCTGGGGGGCGGGCCGGATCTCTTTCCCGGGGGGGAACCGGAATGGAACTGTTTTTCCGGCCGGGTGCGGCTCCATCCCTGCGGGGACGGGGAAACCATGATGGCCGCCCTGCACAAGGAACTGGCCGCCGCCGTGGCGGCATGCAAAACTCCCGCGGATTTGCTGCGCATCGGCGTGGTGATCCCCGATGCCGGAGCCCTGGTGCCCTTCATCCAGGGCGTGGTGTCCCGCTTTGACATGAGCGCGCGGGAAGTCCCCTTCAACATCACCCTGGGATACCCATTCGCGCGTACTCCCCTGTTCCAGCTCCTGGACGGCATGCTCAACCTGGCAAGGCAACGGGAGGGGGATCTGTTCCCGGCACCACTCTACCTGGACCTGTTGCGGCATCCCTACGTCAAGCTCTCCGGCGGGGGAGAGGAAGCGGACACCCTGCTGCGCCTCACCCTGCACCGGGCGGAGTCATGGATCCACCGCGAAAACCGGCTTCGCGTTTCCCGGGAGGAGATCGAACTCCAGGCGGAAAATAGTGACGCCGGCGGAGCGGCCGCCCGGGAGGCGGTTGCGGCGATGCACCGGCGTTTCCTGTTGTCCGGTACGGATGACCTTGATGCACTGTGCGCCGGCCTGGAAGCAGGCATCCGTCCCCTGCGGGATGTGCCGGGATATCTTTTTCTAAAGGACACGGTCGACACAGCCCTGGCCGCCCTGGAAGAGTTACGCGGGTTGATCCGTGACGCCGGGTCCGGAGTCCTGGAGGGCTCCCTCAAGGCCCGCACGCAATTCATCCACAACTACCTGACTCATCGCGAGATCCGTTTCCAGGGTTCGCCGCTGAAGGGCATCCAGGTGATGGGGCTGCTGGAGTTCCGCGGTCTCTCCTTTGACTGGGTGTTTGTTTTGGACGCCGTTGAGGGCACGTTGCCGCGCAGCCGCAAGCAGGACCCCCTGCTGCCCCGGGACGTGCGCGCAGCCCTGGGCATCCGCCAGCACACAGACTGGGAGCAGTTGTTCGCCGTGGATTTCTTTTCCCTTACCGCCGCGTCCCAGGTGGACCTGTTCTGGAGCGAAGACGCCGGCTGGGCACCGGCCCACCGCTCGCGTTTCATTGAGCGCATGCTGCTGGAGACGGAAAAACAGAAAGGCGAGCCGTTGCCGCAAGTGCGCTTCGTTCCCCGCTTTGAACCGCCTCGGGTAAAACTGTCCCGCATGAACAAGGACGAAACCATCCACGCCAAACTCTCCTCCATGGCGTTCTCTCCCTCCGTCCTGGAAACCTACCTCCACTGCCCGCTGCGGTTCTACTTCCAGCGCATCCTGGGGCTGGACCAGCGGCAACGGTTGGAAGCCGATCCCGACGCCGGCGAGCTGGGCGGGCTGCTCCACCAGGCCCTGTTCCGCCTCTACGGCGGTGAAGACCCCGCGATCCCGGACCCCGGGACAATCGAATCCCGCCTCCAGGCCATCCTCGAGGAGGAGTATCGCCGCGGCGGCTTCGATTCCGATTCGGGCGTGGGGCGCATGCGTTTGTGGATGTTTCAGCAGCGCCTGGCGGACTTCGTTTTCGGGGACGTGGAACAGTTGCGGGAACGCGGCACGCGCATCTTGGGCCTGGAAAAGGAATATTGCGCAGAAATTTCCGTGGCGGACCTGGACCACCCGGTGCCCCTGCTGGGGCGCTGCGACCGCGTGGAAAAAGAGGGAAACCGGGTGCGGGTGGTGGACTACAAGTCGGGGGCATCCTTCCGGGCGTATACCAAGGAGGGGATTCCCGGGGAAGCGCCGGAACTTTACAACCTGCCCGAGGAGGAATATACCGGCGCCCTAGAATCCATGGCCGGAAACCTGAAAGGGTTCCAGCTATACACCTACATGCTCATGCTCCACGGCAGGGACGGGGATCCCCTGGACAACCTGGACGCCGAATACGTGTTCCTGCGGGAGACGGAGGACAAGAACCGGCGCGCTCCGGTCTTCAAAGAATCCCTCTCACCCGAGGAACGGGCCGAACAGATCCGCCGCTTCCGCCTCCACCTTGACGCCCTCCTGTGCGACATCTTCCTGCGCCCCGACTTCATCCCTATCCCCGACGAATCCAACTGCAAACACTGCCCCTTCCGCACCCCCTGCGGCAACATCTGATTCACCAGGTCATTCAAGTCTCAGGACTGGGGGGTCAGGTCTTTCCGGGCTGTTGCCCAAACAGGCAAGAAAGTGTCAGCTATTCTAGAAAACATAAAAATTCAGGGTATTTCCTGATTTTCTAACCAAGCATAATACACTCAGGCATAACTCTTCGGCCAGATACATTGACGTTGTAACCATATTTGTCTTTCAATAAACCGTACATGAAATCAAGATTTAAAATCTCCTTCAACTTGCACAAAGGATGATTCTTCCTGACCTTCTTTTCCAAAATGAAATTGTAAAACAACTTACCGCTCTTGGGACTCTCAACCCCGATCATGACTTGCTCTCAAGGCATTTTTTCATAATAATAATTTCCCATCTCAGCAACTTTATATCAATAAATTATCCGTCAATAGTACCAATGACTGTCATTTATTCGATTTGGGCAACAGCCCGTTGCATTGTTACTTTTGCGGTAGTCAAGCAGACCCGGGTGAGCCATATATGAAGTGTTATTTTTTGACAATTTTCTACACTGTGAAATACTGGAATT
Source organism: Candidatus Aminicenantes bacterium (assembly GCA_011049425.1). Taxonomy (NCBI): domain Bacteria; phylum Candidatus Aminicenantota; species Candidatus Aminicenantota bacterium. Next base: position 1,093 of record DSBM01000103.1, on the reverse strand, counting down.
ATCATGATGACTGCCGGGTTATGGTTATAAAATGTCGAAAATCTCCAAAGCCGATATTTCCAAAGGACGGCAATACCGTACGATTCCATATACGCACAGGGCCTTCTACAACAGAGCTAAGCGCAAGTCAGACGCAGGAATATGTAAAACAGCGGTTTATGGGCTAACAAACCGCTGCACTGGATTTTTGCTCCGCTACGCTCCGCAAAAACCAGTGAGTTCAAACGTTATCAGTATAATTTGAACCTTGACATTGACTACAATACGGACTAAAATATAGTCAAAATAAGGAGGGTGTTATGAAATTAAGTGAGTCAGTAAAACCAATCAGTTATCTGAAAGCACATGCTTCCGAGATGTTGCGCGATCTGTCAAATAATCAGAAAACCATGGTTATTACCCAAAATGGAGAAGCAAAAGCTGTTCTTCAGGACATAAAATCATACGAAGAAATGCAGGAAAGTCTGGCATTGCTTAAAATGCTTTCCCTGAGTTCTAAATCGAGAGACAAAAAACAATACAAAACCATTGAAACTTCTTTTAGTGATATTCACAATAAAATTGAAAAATAAAATGAAATATAACGTATATGTAATTTCGGACGCGGAAGAAGATGTTCTGGATATCTACAGGTATGTTTCACTTCATGATACGGAAGAAAAAGCAAAATATCTTTTAGACAAAATTGAGAAGACATGTCAAAGTCTGGAAGAGTACCCTAAAAAAGGCCACGTGCCTCCTGAATTAGAGCGGATAGGTGTATATAATTATCGAGAAGTGCATTTTAAACCGTATCGCATTATTTATGAGATTGGTGAAAACGAGGTTTTTATACACTGCGTCCTGGACGGGAGGAGATCACTGCAGGAATTACTTGAGCGGCGACTTTTAAGATAAATACTAATTAAAAATTGGCTCCTCACAAAAATCTGTGCATAAGGTGAGACCAGCCTATGTTGGCCGCCAGCTTAACCAACGGGTGATCGTGATCGATCATATCCGAAAGTTCCTGACGAAAAAGATGACTTTGGGGGTTGTTTTGTGGAGAATGTTTGGGCTTCATTTTTACCTCTTTTTTTGCAAGGAAATGAAC
>DSBM01000102.1 GCA_011049425.1 Candidatus Aminicenantes bacterium | reverse complement strand
TGGACTTTGGCGTTGTACTGGTCGAGTTTGCTGAAGTAGTTGTACTTGGTGAAGAGCTGGTGCTCCGCCTTGGCCATGGCGATCTTTTCATTGGAGTTATTGTCTTCGGCGTCAAAGCGCAGGGCGGCTTCAACCAGGTAGCGTACGGAGGGGTCGAAAGCGCTGCGGCTCTTTTTGGACATATCGGCGTACGCCTGGCCCAGGCGGTAGGCAATGGTTCCGGAAGGATCTTTGGCCAGCATTTCCTTAAAGACATCGACGGCTTCCTTAAGGCGTCCGGCGCGCATCAGGGCCGTGCCGTACATGCGGCGGATATCGGCGTTGTCTTTGTCAGTTGCGCCCATCTTGTTGTAGGCATCAATGGCGGCGGAAAAATCCTCGTCCTGCAGGACCAGCCGTTTCATCTTCTGCTCGGGGGATTCCGATGGGGGAGGCGGGGTGGTCAGTTTGGATTTTAGGTCTTTGGCCGCGGACAGGACATCATTCAGGCCCTGGGCGGAAGAGGCGACGGCGATGGCGGCGTTGGTGTATTTCAGCGCCAGATCCTTGTTGTAGACGGAGGCTTTCTTTACCCCGTAGCTGTTTCCCAGCATGAGGTTGAGGCGGGCTTCTTCACCCTTATCGTAGCCGTTGAATCCCAGGCATTTTTTTCCGATCTCGACCGCCTTGGCATAATCCTGGATCTGGAAACTGTCCATGGCAATCCAGTAATAAGCCAGGCGCGTGAATTTCTGGGACGTGTCGGAGTACTTTTTGACGTAGGCTTCAAATGCCTTGATGCGGTCCGGCCCGGGCTTTTTGGTCATGGAGGCGATGTATTCCTGGGTGAAGCTGATGTCGGAATCATCTTGGGAAAACAGCGGTGTGCAGCACGCTACACAGATCAAAAGACCGGCAATAACAATCGCTTTTTTCATGAACGACTCCTCTCTACCAATCAAAATGGTCGTGGTGTATGGCGACATTTTACATGGTTCTGCAAAGAATGCAACCCCCGGCTAGTCTGGATTTACACCGGGGGATATGCTACACTGGCAACCCGATGCGGCAGATCGAAATCGTAGCCGCCTCCACGCACAACCTGCGGGAGGTTTCGCTGAATATACCCAAGAACCGGATGGTGGTGGTGACCGGTGTGTCCGGCTCCGGCAAATCCAGCCTGGCTTACGACACCCTGTTCCAGGAAGGTCAGCGCCGCTATCTGGAATCACTCTCCGTGTATGCCCGCCAGTTTATCAAGTCATTGGAAAAACCGGCGGTCCGTTCCGTGCGCGGTATTTCTCCCACCATCTCGATTGATCAAAAGCATTCCAGCTATTTTTTCAACTCCACGGTGGGGACCATTTCCGAGATCAGCCCGTTTCTGCGCCTGATCTACGCCCGGGCGGGAAAGCCCCATTGCCCCCGGTGCAACAGGCCCATCCAGTCGCTGGTAGTTCCGGACCTGGCCGACCTGCTGGTGAACCGTTACGGCCAGGATTTGATCCACATCCTGGCCCCGGTGGTGCGCAACCGCAAGGGACTTTACCGCGAATTGTTTGACACTTACCGCAAGCGCGGATTCCTCAAGGCCATTGTGGATGGCGAGTGGGTCCGCCTGGATGAATCCCAACAATTGGATCGCAACCGGCGCCACGACATCGCGGTGCTGATCGACGCCGTCGAGCCCGCGGACACGCCGCTAGCGCTGTTGCGTGAAAGCCTGGAACTGGCCATGGAAGAGGGAAACGGCGAGATCCTGGTCCGGAGCGGACAAAAGGAAAAACTGTATTCCCGACGCCTGTATTGTGCCCACTGCCGCCTGGCGTTGCGGGAACCCCAGCCGGCCACCTTTTCGCTCAATTCGCCCTTGGGGGCCTGTCCGGCTTGCCGGGGTACGGGCCGCGATGATTCCGGAGCGGTATGCGAGGTCTGCAGGGGCGGCGGGTATGGTCCCGACGCCCTGGCGTTTCGTTTTCGCGACCTGGATATCCATGCCCTGGGAGAGATGGAGATCCGCGATCTGCACGAGTTGTTCGCAAAGATACAACCCGATGACACCGAAGAACCATTACTCTCGCCGCTGTTGCCGCAGATCCGCCAGCGCCTGGACGCGTTCATGCGCCTGCGTCTGGATTACCTGAGCCTGAACCGCCGCATCCACACCCTTTCCGGTGGGGAACTCCAGCGCACGCGCCTGGTTTCCCAGATCGGGTTTCAACTCTCCGGCGTGATCTACGTGCTGGACGAACCCTCCATCGGCATGCACATGTCCGAGGTGGCGGACCTGGTGGCCGTACTGCGCAGCCTGCGCGATGCGGGAAACACGGTGGTCGTGGTGGAGCACGACCCCTATACCATCGCCTCAAGCGACTGGGTGGTGGACCTGGGACCGGGCTCGGGTGAAGCGGGTGGCCGCATAATCTTCAACAACGACATTCGCAAGCTTTCTTCGGCAAAGAATTCGTTGACAGCGGATTACCTGTTGCAAAGACGTTCCCTGGAATCGCTGCGCGGGCACAAAACCCCGGGCAAAGAGTCGATTCGGATTGCCGGCCTCAAAATTCACAACGTGGACAACGTGGATGTAGAGATACCCTGTGGAATCTTGACCGTGGTTACCGGGGTGTCGGGTTCGGGAAAAAGTTCCCTGGTCATGAATGCCCTGGTACCGCTGGCGCGCGCGCGGCTGGTTGGTGATCGGGTAATCCCCGAAGGCGTCAGTGTGAAAAGTCTGGTGATCCCGGACTCGATTCGGCGCGTTCTGGAAGTGGACCAGGGGGCCATCGGCCGCAACGCGCGTTCCTGTCCGGCCACTTACGTGGGGTTGATGACCGAGTTGCGGCAGTTGTTCGCCGAAACCATGGAGGCGAGGATTCGCGGCTACACCCCGGGACGCTTCAGTTTCAACACCCGGGGGGGGCGCTGCGAGGCTTGCGGCGGCCTGGGCATACAGCGCCTGGAAATGGGGTTCCTGCCCCGCCTGGATGTGACCTGCCCGGTATGCGGAGGCACCCGGTTCAACACCGAAACCCGTAAGGTGCGCTACAAGGGCCGCTCCATTGACCAGGTGCTGGACATGACCGTGGACGCGGCCGCAACGTTTTTCGCCCCGGTACCGGGGATCGCGACGCGTCTGCGCGTGCTGCAGGATGTGGGCCTGGGATACCTGAGGCTGGGCCAGCCGTCGGTTACACTTTCAGGGGGCGAGTCGCAGCGCATCAAACTCGGCCGTGAACTGGGGAAACGTTCGGCCAAACCGACGTTGATCGTGCTGGATGAGCCCACCGTGGGCCTGCACGCGGAAGACATCCGCAAGTTGATCGCAGTCATGGATTCCCTGGTGCAACGGGGTGGAACCGTGGTGGTGATCGAACATAACGCCCAGGTGATCCGGGCGGCCGACTGGGTGGTGGACCTGGGGCCGGGCGGCGGCCGACACGGCGGACGCGTACTCTACCAGGGTGCGCTGGATGGATTCACAAACCAGGTCGAGTCCGTAACCGCCAGATGGCTGCAAGACGAAGATATCCCCGGGGAGGCGCTTCATGCCCTTTAACGATCTGTTCGGCAATCGCCGCATCAAGCGCGTGTTGATCAGTTACCTGCGCAACCGCATGGTTCCGCCGGCCATGTTATTCAGCGGCGGGGGGTCGGTGAATTTGAAAGGATTCGCCCTGGGTTTTGCCAAGGCCCTCAACTGCAGGGACCGGAAGGATGATTTCTGCGGCGCCTGCGCCAATTGCCGCGATATCGACCGTGAAATGTTTCCCGACGTGCGCCTTTTGCGTCCGGACGGGCAGCAGTACAAAAAGGAACAGGTGGATTTCATTGTCGAGGATCAAGTGCGGCGGCCGCTTCAGGGTGAACGCAAGGTTTACATACTGGAGTCCGCGCAGCGGCTTTCCGAAAGTTCCGCCAACGCATTTTTAAAAGCGCTGGAAGAGCCGTCCGAAGCCACCGTTTTTATGCTTTTGACTCCAAGCCTGTCCGGAATCCTGCCCACGATCCAGTCTCGCTGCCAGGTGCTGCGTTTCACCCCGCCGGCTCCGGAAGATATCCGCAAATACCTGCTGGAACAGGGCATGGAAGCGGAAAAAGCCACCCTGCTTTCGCGCTTGTCCCAGTCCCAGCGGCTGGACGTGATTCACGGGGATCATGGCGAGGTATTGGAGGCCAGGCGTTCCGTGCTCGATGTGCTGACAAGCCTGCTGCGCCATGAGGGTGAGGGGGACGTATTGGTGGAACTCAACAACCTCAACCGCCGCCGCGAAGCCTTTATCGGTTATTTCCGCGAACTGGTGAATTTGATTTCTCTGTTTTTGCGGGATATAATGGTGTTGAAAGCGGGAGGCGACGACTCCCTGCTTTTCAACATGGATTTCAAAGAGGAATTAATGACCCTGTGTCAATATAGCGGTGAAGAGAAGCTCATGTACCTGGTGCGCCGCATGGAAACCCTGTTGCGCGATGTCCAACGCAACCTGAACGCCAAGGTGTTGACCCAGGAGTTCATCCGCTCATTCACTGATCAGGAGCCCGGAATTGGTTAAACTGATTACCGTCCAGGTGACCAGCACGCGCGACGTATTGCACTTCAAGATCGGCGACTCCGAAGTGGCGTCCGGAGACTACGTGGTGGTGCGCTCCATGATCGGCGAAGAACTGGGCCGTGTGATCAAGACCTTCGGCAGTTCTTTTAACGACCTGCTGAAAATCGACCGCATTCCGGAAGTGTTGCGCAAGGCCAATGAGCGGGACCTGGAGGGATATGAGCGCAAGCTCCAGGAAGAAAAGCGCGCCTACGATTTCTGCCTGGAAAAGATCAATGAGCGCGAGGTTCCCATAAAGTTGATCCGGGTCATCTTTTACACCAATGAACGAAAGGCCATTTTCTATTTCTCTTCCGAAGGGCGTATCGATTTCCGTGACCTGGTCAAAGATTTGGCCCGCCGCTTGAAAATGCGCATCGAGATGCGCCAGATCGGCATCCGCGATGAGGCCAAAATGATCGGCGGTATCGGCATCTGCGGCCGCCAGTTGTGTTGCAAGCTCTTTTTAAACAACATCGAACCCATTACGTTGCAGATGGCCAAGCGCCAGAACCTGAACATGAATCCTTTAAAGATCTCCGGCCAGTGCGGACGCCTGATGTGTTGCCTTTCCTACGAGGAAGATCACGGCGGACGGGTGCTGATCGAAGACCAGGATGAGCTGGTGGGTTACAACGAAGAAGAAGACATGGACCAGGGCGGCACGAGGAGTTAGCAGGTAGGGGCTACTGGGAGTAATTGTAGAAGGTAGGGGATCTCGGGAGAACTCGTAGGAGGACCTTCTGGGAGTAATTGTAGAAGGTAGAATGTAGTGGGCCTCAGCAGATCTTGTAGAAGGTAGAAAAAAGCATTAAGGTTTGTGTCCTGTCACCTGATACCTGCCTCCTGCCACCTTTTTCAAATCCGAAATCCGAATCAAATCCCAAATCCAAATGTCTAAAATTCAAAACAAAAAAACGCGCAGGTCATTGAGATATCCTTGTCATTAACTCGCTTCGCTCGTGTCATTTGCTCGCTGCGCGAGCGTCATTATTTGAAGTTGAAAAGTAGGGTTCTATTACGTTTCGTGTGGGTAAATATATAATGGGAATCAGTAAGCGGTTGTGAGTATGAGTACCCGCAGGGCATAAAGCATAAGCGAACGCAAACGGCAGGTTCCGGGGCCCCATGGGCTGAGGCAGGACGACCGAAGGTAAAATGATGCCC
>DSBM01000101.1 GCA_011049425.1 Candidatus Aminicenantes bacterium | reverse complement strand
CTTATGCTTTATGCCCTGCGGGTATGTATGCCCTCTGGGTACTCATCACAACAATTTCTCGCTCATCATCTTTGCGGATTTACCCACACAAAACGTAATAGAACCCCATTTTGAAACATATAGAATTTTCCAGACCTTGAGGTGAGTAAGAAATCGTTTGTGAAAATCACTTTCTCCAATCCAAATGTAGGCAAATGATAAAAGAGGAGAGCAAACCGCGGCAGGTCATCTGAACAAGTCCGCATCTGGACGATGAACCTTCTTTTATCGACCAATGCGTTTGTAATCCTTGAATATGCACTTTTCCATCGCTCCACGGCTTGATAAAATTCGGGTATGCTGAAATTTCCGCCATGCCGTCTGACCGTCCTGGAGTAAAAGTCAGCCGGCATGGGCACATAGAATTTCGGGACTTCAAGTTTTATTTTTCGGGTTATCTGAAGGGTGTCCTTTGATATTATATGCACTGAGGGCTCATCTTCACCAACGAAGAACACATTCTCTTTGTCTTCGGCAAGATAGAAACTCATCAGGTTCAGGCGCTTTGGTTCTTTGTATTTTCGGCGTATCAGCCGCTTGATGAATTTCCCGTTTTCATCACAAATCCGCAACAGGTAAAAATCGCCTTTTAGAGAATGCTCAAAGTCGTATTCCATCCCGGCAAAATACCACTTGTCTTTGATAAACCTGGCCGAGGAAACCCGCTGGAAACAACCCTGCTCTTGGCGCCAAATGTTCTTTTTCCATTTGTAACCCTTATTCGTTTTTTTAAAGATCTGAATTTTCTGATACAACTCAATTTCCGCCACGTGCTCTTTGTACAGGCAAATAGTGGATGTATGATTCACTTCATCCGGCCCGTTTCCGATCAGAGCGAAATCATACAACTTGTTTTTGTCGGCCACTTTGATTCCATGTTTATGCAAAAGCATAATCAGGTCACCATCATGGGTTACGGTTGCTCCCAGAAAGAAACCGTAGAACAGTTGATCATGTTCCCAGACTTCCGCTATATGAAAATATGGGTGCGCACCTGATTGGGTACGGCCAAATCCCACGCAGGCGCAGGACATAAGGAGTATCAAAAAACGTAGTCGCATTGAAGCACCTCGACAACTTTTTTTCTGTTGCTTTTGTTCATGTCAAGCAGTTTTCCCAGATAGATGAACGTGCCGGCTCCACAAAACTGGTAACCCGGATAATCAATCAGGTTACCCGCTTTCTTGAAATTCCTGTCGATAATGAAAAACAGGTTGCGGGGATCGTCATAAGCGTCGCGAACAACCTGAACCACGATGTGTCCGCGCCAACTCCAGAGCTTCTGGATCAGATCACCCGAAAGCGCCAGTTCATTTATTGCTTTCCATGCGTTCATTCTTCTCTTTTTATTAAATTCTTTTGCGTTGAATTCAATCTTTTTCCACCAGGTTTTTCCCAGAGCGGCCTTATTGACAATGGAACCAGCATTGTTGAGTTTCCAGAGGATCGGAATGGAATTAAAAGCGAAAAAGATTTCACCATGAGTGGTTAAGATGACAGGGTGCAAAAGCGATTCTTCAGGATACAGCTTCCATCCATGATTTTTGTTAAAGAAAGCCCGCAGGAGTTTTCCATCCAAACCATACACCGAAATGCATCGGTCTGTGTGAGGAGAATCTCCCGTCCATTTCTGGCCCACGAGAATATTATCCTCAAAGAATGCAAACGAATACGCATACAGGGCATTCCGGGGGCCTTGCAACAAGATTCGTTTCTTAAATGAAAAATCCCCATCATATACGTTCAACTTGTTGGGGGAATCCAGGAAATAGTAGTAACCATTGTGTTTTTCCATGTAAAGCAGAAACCTGAAATTGCCCGGTCCTTCGCCTCGTCCGCCAATCCTGGCTATTTTTTCTCCCGTAAGGGTGAAAACCTCAAAAAAAACATCGGAGGGAATAATGATTTTGTTTCCTTCATAAGACTCATAAACATAAACGGGCGGATCTATATAGGAGCCCCCTGATGGGCCCTCAAGATCCAGCGTCACATTCAAGACCACCTTGTGCAACACTTTCAGGTGAGAGGCGGAAAGCAGCGGCAAGGTAAACATAAGACCAACAATCAGATGTTTAATTATTCCGATATGAGTTGATGCGTTTGACACGTAAACTCCCCGCAATTGTCAGTTGAGATAAGGCAACCAACCTGGCTGCCTTATCTCTATTGATTTTCTTAATCTTTCGGACGTTGTGGAATAATACAAATACAATCTTTCATGGATCCCGGACAGTGGCATTCCGGATTAGGGACTCCCTCCAGATAAAGAGTACCTTCCAGGACCTTATTGGCTGATAACGGTTTTACCGGGATCAGCAGCGATAGCAAAAGAAGACTCAACAATGACCGTACTAAAATTTTTTTTCTCATTTGAAATTCCTCCTTCAATCCTTTGGAAGCATCGGCAAAACACAGATGCATTCTCCAGTGGGTTTCGTGCAATTACAGATCGGCTCTCCTCTGGGGCCACGTTCAAGTGTACCCTTGAGTCTTGTCTCTGCCGCTGATAGTTGAATAAACACAATTCCCAGGAAAATAAGAGTCACCCAGACTGCAACAAGCTTTTTTTTCATCCTTCCCCCTTTATTGTTTTGATCATACATGTGTAGTTCCGTGAATCCATTCTAAAGGGCATGTTATGAAGAACAAGGCTAATGCAGGGTTTTCTTTTTGCTCATGGCGGGATATGAAAGTGCGCCCTCTCCCACATCCATTGAACAGAAAGGCGTTAAAAACCGTTTTCTTCATCATTCCTCTATCCCGTAACCAGGCAAATAAAATTATGCATGAGCCGTGCCAAAAATCCGGTACGTCGTTTCAGCGAAAAGCAGAATCAGCCGCAAACCCGTGTCGATAGAGGTATTTAAGCTGTTTTTACGCATCCGGAAACAGAAACAAAACGCAGGATAAGCGCACGCGCCAGTCAGGCGATAACCAGGCCGGTCTGGCTCCAGCCTGACTCTCCAAAGAAAGGTTAACGCCCCTTGTTTCTGTGATTTTTTGGCAAAAAACCCGGCAACTTTTTTTTCGAAACCCTTTGCTTGTCAGCGAAATTTATTCTCAAGCAGGGCTGATGCGTACAAACGTATTAAATTGGGCCCGAAAATCGAAGCCTCTTTTGTGAAAACACGTATCATTGATGGAAAGTAGCTTTATACGTTTATACGCACCGGCCCCAAGATTCGCTGTCCGGGTGCTGTTGGGGCATCCTGATAAAGTTGTACTGTTGTAGTCCGTCCCCAGGCGCTGTACTACACGGGTGGCGGCCTGGTCAGTCCAGGCTGATCTTGTGCAGTTCCCAGATCTCGTCGTCGGAATTGTCGACCAGGGTGTAAAAGCAGCGGTCATGGAAATTGAAGGGGGCGGTGAAATCCATGCCGTAGGTCTCGGGAATGGGCAGAAACACGCGCTTTATCTCTTTGCCTTTCAGGGTCAGGATGATGCATTCACGCCATCCCCGGTTGTTGAAGCGGTGGGTGGAGATGTACAGCCGGTCACTCTCGGCGATAATGAAATGCACCGGGGGATAGTACTTGCGGTAACTGATTCTATCTTTGAAAAAGTCATAGATGTTTTTCCAATTGGCATCGTTCCGGAACCATTTCTCGGTTTTTTTGCGGTATTCGGGATCGATTTTGACGGGGGTGTAATCCAGGCGCAGGGTGTTGATTTTCTCTCCGTCTTTGTCGTAGACGCCGATGGCAAAGTTATCCGGGTCCGGGGCGATGTACAGCTTGTCGCGGTAGGGGATGGGGAAAAAGGCGGTGAAGGGAAAGAGAAAGGAGGCGTTCTGACCCACCTCCACCTTGGAGATGATGATGGGCTTCTCACCCTTCCGCAGGTTTTCATCCGCCAGGTATATGGCCAGCACCTGCGCCTGGTCCTCCCGGGTATGGACCGTCATGCAGAGGTAATGGTCGCCGAAGGGGTAGAAGGCGTCAAACGCATTGATTTTCCGCTCCTTGAGAAAGACACCGTCCGGGGAATAGGTGGACAGTTTTCCCATGCTGCTGACGATGATCTTGTTTTTCATGGGCAACATCAGGATCGGTCCCCCGAAAGGCTGGGCCATGAGTTCCCCGGGACCTTCGCCCCGCTTGCCGAACTTGCCCTTGTACGCATAGGAGGCATCATCGTAAATGTACATGGTGGTGCCGTCCAGGATGTACATGTTGCCGTTGGCCCATTCAATCGCCTGGGGCCGGGCCACTTCCACTAACTCCGCCACTTTTTCCGCCTGCAGAAAAGCACCGAGCAGGGGCACCATCATCATTAGAATCGCCATCTTTTTCTTCACTTGAACGCCTCCTTGGGATCGCTTCGATTCAACGGGTATTATAAGGGACTTGGCGCCGGAATCAAGGCTTTGCCCGGCCGTCGCGAAGCCTTTAAGTGACCGTGCCCTTCCATAAGATTTCGTGCTGGCGCTTCCGCCGCTTTTCCGGCGCGATCGGGAAGCAGTCACCTTGAAATAGCTGACCCCGCAACCCAATTTCTCATTTCGTGTCTTTGTTTTTCAGGCGCTCGAGCTCATCCCGCAGTTCTTTGACGCGGAATTCACGTTCAATCGTTGCATCGTGAAAACGCTCAAGCTCATCGACTCTTTCCCGCAGTTCCCGGGTTTTTTCGGCAACCGTTTGCTCGAGCTGTTCATTCAGTGTCAGAATTTTCTTTTCCGTGATTTTGCGGCTCACGATTTCACCGATCAGGTGGGCCGAAGCCTGCAGTCGATCTTTGGCCGTTTCAATGATAAACGCCGGCCGGGACGGGTATTCATTTGCTTTTTTTGTCAATTCATCCAATGGCACCTTGTATTTTTCAGCCAGTTCGCGCAATTTTTCTTTGTCCCGCGGCGGATCGCCATAGCCGAAGTTAATCGCCCCGATCACTTCACCACCGGCAACAATCGGCAATGCATAGAGACGAATTCCACCCTGACATGCGATATCCACAGGCCGGCCGGACGCCATCGCCGGCTGTGACGCTTCCTTCCAGCAGCAATCGTGACAAAGCCATTTTCCGCAAGTCATTGCTTCTGTAATGTCATTTGTGCCGCATAGTTGCCGGGAAGCCTGGTCCATGAAGCGGCACCAGCTCGAAGCAAAGAGCCCCAGCGCATGATCACCGTTCTTTTCATATACTGCTGCCGATGATTCCGGCAACCGTAAAAAGTCGTTCGCGATGGTTTCTAAAACACGCTTTCCCACTGAATCCAGAATCAACCTGCTTGTGTTGAATTCCGAAAGATCGCCATACGGCTGGGTATAATCATTTTTTAACGCCGCCGATTCTTTGCTCAGCATCCACTCAATGCGGTGTAGTGCTTCTTGTGCCCGTTTGCTTTCGGTTATATCTCTGAATTCGACAATCCTGACGGTTTTTCCTTTGTAAGGGATGTTTCTTGCCTCCAGTCTTAACGGAAATAATTCTCCATTTTTGCGTAAACCAACGGCTTCATAGGGTTTTTCGTAATCTGACAGAATATTATTCATAACCAAGTCCCTTGTTTCCGGTGCGATAAGCAATAAACCGTCCATTCCAATCAGTTCGTCCAGAGAGTATCCCGTTATTTCCGAAAGTCCCTGATTACATTCTATAATCAGGCCTTTATCGTGAATGGCAATGCCGCCAAAAGATGCATTATGCAACGCTCTGAAACGCTCTTCGCTTTCCTTCAGTTGCTTTTCCGCCTGTTTTTGTTCGGTGATGTCCTGCAATGTGACCAGGACCATGCGTGTGCCTTTTACCAGGATGGGCGTGGTCGATGTCAGAAAGGTCATCTCCTTGATTTTGTTGTCTTTCTCCTGATAAAAATAGGGTGCTTCAATCTGTAAATACGTTTTGCCGGTTTCCAGTGTATCAAGCACGGAATTCCGGATGACACACCGCTGACAGAAGTCGCCGAATCCGCAGCCCCGGGGATCATCCAGCACATGCATGCAGCGCAAGGCTTCGCCGCCGCGCAAACCAAGCACATCTTCGGCATCCCTTCCGGCAAACTGCGTTGCAAAGCCATTGATCTGCTGAATGCGTCGATCGGCATTTACGACCATCATGACCAAAGGCGCGTTGCGATAGATTGCCGTGAGCAGTTCTTTCCGCTCTACAAGTTCCCGCTCGGCCTGCTTGCTTGCAGTGATATCCTGAAACGAGCCCTGCACTTTGGTGATCCTGCCGTTTTCATCTTTCACCGCCCTGCCGATCGTCCTCACCCAGACGCGTTTTCCTTTGGACGTGATGATCTCCATCTCTTCATTGTAGGGAATGCCTTTTTGGGCGCAATCGTTGAAAACCCTTGTGATCTTTTTTCGCCATTCGGGCGCATAGAAGCTGATGCCTTCCTCGACAGGCGGCGCGTACCCGTGCGGCATTTCATGAATATCCGCCACCGCATCCGACCAGGTGCAGATGTTTTTTTTCAGGTCAACAATCCAGCCGCCGAACCCGGCGGTTTCGCCGGCGATCTGAAGAAGGGCATAATTTGATTTCAGGAACTCTTCCGCCCGCTTGTACTCGCTGATGTCGCTGATCGCCACTCGACATAAAGGTTCGCCGTCTGGGCCTTTTGCGAATGTGGCCTGCAACCGCGCCCAGAAGGCGGCGCCGTCGGGTCCGGCCAGGCGCAGCTCGCATAACTGGGGTTCGCCGCCCTCAAAGAGCTTCTTGCGATGCAGGTAGTAGATGTCCTGGTCCTCTTTGAGAATGAGCCGGGTCAATGGCTGCTTGGGCAGTTCGCCTCGGTTCACCCCCAGCAGGCCGGCGGCGGTGAGGTTGGCTTCCAGGATCAGCCCTTTTTCGCTGACGGTGATATAGCCCACCGGTGCCATGTCATAGAGGTCGAAATAGCGTGCCCGCATCCCTTCGATCTCCGCCTGCGCCGTGCGAAGTTCTTCGTTCTGCATCTCCAGCTCGATCTGGTGTACCCGCAGTTCGTGGAGAATCTTTCCGATTTCCTCGGGCGAGAGGAACGCGATGTCTTGCGATGTGCGGTCGACTTGTTTCCGCGCAAGTGCTTCAGCTTTGCGTAGTAAAACCGCGGCGTCTTCAGAGCGTTTGCTTTTGTTTTTCATGGGTTACCCGCTTCATTTTCTGATGGCAAAGTCCGGTTTGCGCCGGAATCCGAGCGCTCCACGCCTTGTTGCCCGGAGACATCCAGCATGGCGCAGGTGATCCCGACCACGGCGCCGGCGACATCGTGCAACGGTTCGATCATCAGGTCATATACAACGGTCTGGTCCGCAATGGTAACCTGGACATTCCGCCGCGCGCCTTTCCCGCTTTCCAGCACCTTTCGCTTGATGGTCGTCAATGTGGCGGCATCCTTTTCCCGCAGAAGGTCGACGTCGGTTTTGCCGATGATCTGTTCCGTTACGAATCCAAAGTTCGGGTTTTGAATCCAGGTGTAACGAAGGTCTGTGTCCTGGTTGAAAACACAAATGGAAACAGCGCTGAGGGCGACCCGCAAGCGCTCTTCGTTCACCCGCAAAGCCTCGTGAAGTTTTCGCGCCTCCGTGACATCCACAAAGGTGAGCACCGCGCCCTCGATGACGTTATCCATGGTGCGGTAAGGTTGAATGCGCATGCAGTACCACAAACCCTCGGCGGTCCGGACGTCGGCCTCCTTGGGAACCAGGGTGTCGAGCACTGCCTGAGTGTCTTCCTTCAGGTTGCCGTAGCCGGTCAGGTTGGAGGCAATATGGGACACCGGCCTGCCGATGTCGCTCTGGATCAGGTTGATGATCCTGGTGGCGGCGGGGGTGAAACGCAGGATGCGCAGCTGGTGGTCCACAAAGACCGTGGCGATGCCGGTGCCGGCCAGCAGGTTGCTCATGTCGTTGTTGGCCCGCGACAGGTCGGACACCTTGGTCTGCAACTCGGAGTTGACCGTGGCCAGTTCCTCGTTCACCGATTGTAACTCTTCCTTGGAGGTTTCCAGTTCCTCGTTGGTGGACTGCAACTCTTCGTTGATCGACTGCATTTCTTCATTGGAGGATCTCAACTCTTCATTGGAGGTCTCCAGTTCTTCGTTGGTGGTCTGGAGATACTCCTCTTTTACCCGCAGTTCCCGCTTGAGCGCGGCGATGCGGGTGTCGGCTTCTTCGCTGCCCGTTTCTGATGAGAACTCGCTGTCCTGTTCACTGATCGCTGATGAGGGATCACGGATCACGGGTTCCGGGGCCTGCCCCAGAATAACCAGGTATAATGAGGACGCGGGCGAGGCGGCTGGAGCCGCGGTTACGGGTCGCACAATCAGGTCGACGGTGATGAAGTCGCCGTTGGTCTTGACCCGCAGGCCCGAGCAGCGGACGGTCTCCCCGGTCTCCGCGATTTTGCGCAGGGTGACAACCAGGTCGCGGTGCAGTCCTTCCCGGGCCATCTTCAAAATATTGTTGGGTCTGCTCTCCCCGGGGGCAGGTTCCAAGTACAGGCCGGCGCGTCCGTGGAGGTAGAGGATGTCCCCCCGGGCGTTGACCAGGACCCCGGCATGGGCGATCTCCTGCAACAGGGCCTGTTCGGTCAGTTCCCGCAGTTGCAGTTTCCCGGTAAGAACCGTCTTTTCAACGGCACGCAGGGATCCTGAACCCGGGGCCGTCATGGGCGGTAAGAACCGACCCGGCCCCGCGTGCTGCGAGCCGGGGGAATCCTCCCTGCGCTGATAGATCCTTGCCTTGCGGTCCAGCGTTGCAAAGAGGTCCTGAAAATCGCCCACGGTTTCGGATGTCCCCAGAAAAAGAAAACCACCCGGGTTCAAGGCATAGTGGAACAGGGGGATCAGTTTCTTCTGCAGTTCATTACCCATATAGATCAGCAGGTTGCGGCAACTGATCAGGTCCAGCCTGGAGAAGGGCGGATCCTTGATCACGTTCTGCTCGGAGAAAACCAGCATGTCGCGGATGCTCTTGTGAACGCTGAAGGCACTGTCGCCCGGTTCGGGCGAAAAGAAGCGCTCCAGCCGCTCCGGAGTGATGTCGGTGGCAATGGAGGCCGGAAAGATGCCGGCCCGGGCCGTGGCTATGGCGTTGCCGTCGATGTCGGTGGCAAAGACCTGCACCTTGAAATTCAGCTTCAGCTCCTCCCGGTGCTCGGCCAGCAGGATGGCAAGGGAATAGGCTTCTTCGCCGGTGGAGCACCCCGGCACCCAGATTCGAATCTCGGCATCAGCGCGTTTGGCGGCAAAGAGCTTGGGGATAATGTGCTTTTCCAGGGCGTTGAAGACTTCGGGGTCGCGGAAGAAGTTGGTCACGCCGATCAACATGTCGCGGAAGAGCGCCTCGGTTTCGGACGGCGTCGTCTGTATGAACTTGACATAGTCGTTCATGGATTCGATCTGCTGAACGGCCATGCGCCGCTTGATACGGCGCTGGATGGTAGAGGACTTGTATTGGGAAAAGTCATGGCCCACCTGGCTGCGCAGGAGGATGAAAATTTTTTTCAACGCGTTCTCGGTCCTGATGGCCGGCGCGGCGGCTTTGGGAGGGTGGCCGAAAGCGTGGGTCACATAAGCGATGAGCTGGACCGGCATCTCGGCCGGGGGCAGCTCGAAGTCCACCAGCCCCGTGGCAATGGCGCTGCGCGGCATGCCGTCGTACTCGGTGGACGCGGGGTTCTGGGCCATGACCATGCCGCCCTCGCCCTTGATGGCGCGCACGCCCAGGGTTCCGTCGCTGCCCGTGCCCGAGAGTACGATGCCGATAGCCCGTTCGCGCTGGTCCTGGGCCAGGGAACGGAAAAAGAAATCGATCGGCAGGCGCTGACCGCGCGGGGCGGAGGGCTCAAGCAGGTGCAGGGCGCCTTTCAGAAAGGCCATGTCCCGGCCCGGCGGGATGATATAGGCGCAATTGGGCATTACCACCATGCCGTCCTCGACCTCGAAGACCTGCATGCGGGTATAGCGCCGGATCAGGTCGGTGAGGATGCTGTTGTGGTCCGGAGCCAGGTGCTGCACCAGCACGAAAGCCATTCCGGGGTCGCCCAGGGCGGGTATGCCGGAAAAAAAGGCCTCGAAAGCAGCCAGGCCGCCGGCGGATGCGCCGATACCAACGACAGGGAAATTCGCACTCCCTCCTGAATTTTCATTAACTGATTCAGAAACCGGTCCCTCTTTCATTGAATCCGGGTATTTTTTTCGCGGAATTTTTTTCGCGGATACTTTTTGTTTGCCGCCCGGCGGCATTTTTTTCTTTTTCAAGTCAATCCCCCTCTTTATTACTGCCGCGACGTAAGTTTTCGCTTTTACCGGCTTCCGCCGCTAGGCAATATGCGGGGATGCGAAATAAAACACCATACCGGGAAGGTGTAATCAAACCTGCTGATTTCTCTTATCGCGGTCGTTCTTTCCCGGATATCTGGCCCGGCCGGACATCCCAACTCCACATCCGAGGTAATCATAGCAGGAGAGTTTATCGAAATCAATTCCCTCAGACTTAAAAAGGGGATGCCCCTAGCACCGTCCTTTCCGCGGGCTGAAACTTTGGGTCGTGATAGAACGTCTGGAATGTTAGACTTATCGAAGAAGGTATCCATGGGCGGCCTGAACAAGATCGGCCTTTGTTTATTCACAATCATGGTGCTGGCCGGCCGGGACATGCACGCGGCGGCCGGGGGCATCCGCCTGCGGGTGAGGGACAGCCGCATCAATCCCGCCGTGATCACGGGATGTTCAGACAACCGCATCTACTACGGTTACTCCGCGGAATACCGCATCCGGGTCGACCCTTCGGGGAAAGTATGGGTGTTTGTCACGGACATGGACAACCGGCGGAGCCGCGAAGTGGGCATCTTTTCTTTTGACGGGCGCTACCTGTGGCATGATGGACTCCGGCTGCCGGCGGGTCTGAGTTATGCCGGTGAGCCGGCTTTCCACAAAGACCGCATGCTGGTTTACGCGGAAGCTGAGGACGGCGAAGGCCGCCTGGTAAAATACGCCCTGAAAATACCCGGCACCTGATCAACCTCGAATAAGCCGTTGCGTACAGGTGTTGTGGTTGACACGCAAATTTCAAACCCCTGATCTCAGTTCATGGGAAAAGCGACCGCAGCTAAACCCTGGTCATGGAAAAGTTCCTGACCTGACGGCCGGTTTCGGGGCTCACCCGGTCTGCCGGGGTTCCGGTAAAATGAAATCAAACCGGGCCGTATAAGAATCTTATTTGCGGCGTTTGCTCAGGTAGTCCTCGATGGCGGCCTTGATGCCTTCTTCCGCCAGTACCGAACAATGCAGCTTTTCCGGGGGCAACCCGTCTAGGGCCTCGGTGACGGCCTTGTTGGAGACTTCCAGGGCCTCTTCCACGCGTTTTCCCTTGATCATCCCCATGGCCATGGAACTGGTGGCGATGGCGGCCACGCAGCCGAAGGTTTCGTACTTGGCATCGGTGATAACACCGTCATCGATCTTGAGGTAGATCCACATTACATCCCCGCACCTGGGGTTGCCGACTTTACCGATACCATCCGCGTTTTCTATGCGTCCATAGTCTTTGGTCTTTTGAAACTGCTCCATCACTTTCTTGCTGTACAGCATTCGTACCTCCGGAATTCCTATGATATCCGATTCTGCCAGAACGGGGAGATCATCCTCAGGCGCTCCGCAATCGGCGGCAGGTGGTCAAGCAGGTGGTCCAGGTCTTGCCGGCTGGTAAACCGGCCCAGGCTGATGCGCAGGCTGCCGTGGGCGTCCTCGTGGGATCTTCCCAGGGCCAGCAGAACGTGAGAAGGATCCAATGATCTGGATGAGCAGGCCGAGCCGGAAGACAGGGCCAGACCCTGCGTATCCAGCAGGGCCAGGACACTCTCACCTTCGATGAGACGGATCGAAATGTTTAACGTGTTGGACAAGCGCGGTTCCCGGTCCCCGTTGACCAGGATCTCCGGAATCCTTTCCAGAATTTTTGCCTGCAAATCGTCCCGCCAGTGTCGTATCTTCTTTATCTCCTCGTTCATATGCGCCGATACCAGCCGGGCCGCTTCACCGGCGCCGACAATGGCCGCCGTGTTCTCGGTACCCGGGCGCAAGCCTTTTTCGTGTCCGCCTCCGAAAACCAGGGGTCGCAGCCGCAATCCCCGGCGTTTGTATAACAGGCCGAGTCCTTTGGGCCCATACATTTTATGGGCCGAGAAGCTCAGCAAGTCAATACCGGCAGACGCGACATCAACCGCTGTTTTGCCCATGGCCTGAACCGCGTCAGTATGAAAGAGCGCGCCGTGCTCGTGGGTTATTTTTGCCAGTTCCGCGACGGGCTGTATCGAGCCGATCTCGTTGTTGGCCCACATGATGGATACGAGTCGGGTGTCTTCGCGCATGGCTTTCCTGAGGTCATCGGGATCGACAAAACCGTGGCCGTCCACCGGCAGGATGGTCAGGTCATAGCCGTCTTTCCGGAGTTGCCGGCAACTGTTCAGTACCGCGGGATGCTCAATGGCGCTGGTGATCAAGTGGCCCTTGTCACTCTGCAGCATGGTTCCGAAAATGGCCAGGTTGTCGGATTCGGTCCCGTTGCCGCAAAAGAAAAGTTCATCGGCATTCGCTCCCGCCAGGCGGGCCAGTTCAGCCCGGGCCTTGTCCAACTCTTCCATCACCTCGCCGGCCTGATGGTAAAAGGAAGAGGGGTTGTGAAACCGTTCCGTGAAGAAGGGAAGCATCCGTTCTACTACGCGCGGATCAACAGGCGTGGTGGCATTGTAATCGAAATAATATTGAGTTTTCATCTTTTCTGCCCCTGATTTAAATATAACCTATCCGGTTACCTATGTCAACACTTTTGCAGACGTAAAGGTTCAGATCCTGCATTATAACAACTCGCGCCCGGCATCTGCATCCCCTCATTCCGGGGCAAAGGGATGCTGGTGGCAGGAGACAAGCGGAATCCGGATTTTCTTCTCTATCGGAAAATGGTATAAAAGGGCGGAATACACTTAAACCAGGCAGAATATCGGGGACTTTTATGCTTAAAATCGTTAAAATCTGTGTTCTTTTCGCCATTGCCGTTATCTTCAGCCAATGCCGTAAGCAAGACCGAATCGTTGACCTGGTTCACGAAAGTCGCCTCGTTGACACGCATACGGAATATGTTTTCCATGATTACATAACGGCCGGGAATCAATACGGGATGGATGCGGGCTTTTCGGATCCACGGGCAAAGCACAGGCGCTGGGGGCTTTCCCCCGGCTCCATGATTGCCTTTGATCTCGATTCAGTACAGCCTCTCCAATTGTTGTTGAATGCCAGGCCGAATCGCTCAAAACCGGTTATATGCAACGGATTGATACTGCGTTTAAACGCTGGACCTGAAAAGAAAATTCCACTTCCGGAAAAAGGAACCGGACTGATAAAGCTGGACCTGTCGCAAGGTGACCTCAGGCCGGGACGCAACGTGATTGAAATTCACTATGATTTCCCCGCCCATCCGGGAAAAGGAACGGAAAGTGCATCTCTTCCATTCTTTTTTCCGGTTGTGTTTTCACGATTGACCGTCACCAGCTTTCAGTATCCGGTCCGCATCCACGAAGTCCGCAAAGCCCATGCGTTGATCAATGAGATTGCGTCAGGGGATCCAATGGGTTTCGGCGCGCCGTTGCCGGGCAGTCGCGATTACTATGTCGATCTGACCGAGGGTTGTCGTTTGCAGGGGGAGTGTCGCTTTGTTCCCATTTCAAACATGAGAAGTGGTGAAAACGCGCTAATAATCAGGGTTTCTCTGCAACAGGATGAAGCCGGTCCGGAAGAGATGGTGGCGGAATATACCGTTCCGGCCGAACCGGACTTCCAGGCCTTTCGCGTTGCACTCGGCAACCGGGAAGGATTGGCCCGGTTGCG
>DSBM01000100.1 GCA_011049425.1 Candidatus Aminicenantes bacterium | reverse complement strand
GCCTTGGAGTTAGTCTGTCTTTAAACTTCAGCAAATGCTCCTTAACCGCAGGATATTTATTAATATCTATGCCTCGCCTTGTAACAATCAAATACTTCTCGGTTTTCAACGGCCGGTAGCGTTTGATATCCCGGCCGAACAGAAAAGGTTTTAAGATGGCGTCACTTTGCGGATCCGCCGTGATCAGTTTTTGCCGGGTATCGGCATCGATAACGAATGCCTCGTTCAAGCCAGTTTTTATACCATAGTAGATTTTGCCGTCCACATATTCGCTTAAAGGCACGCCCTGGTTGCGCAGTTTGTCCAGAAGTGCCTGTGATGCGGGTTCAACCAGCGCCCAGCCGTTATCATTCAGGGCGCTTACCGGAACGCCAAAAGCGTGTTTCTCTACATACTCTGCAAGATCCACAAAATCCAGGGTATCCACGGATACGGCACGAAAATCGGGCCCGGCAGGCTGGTTGCGCACCACCAGCACGCAGGGATAAGTGGTGGCCTGCCTGAACACGGGCAGATCGCCGAAATCCACGATCTGCATGATTTGATGCTTTTTCAACCACCCCCGCAAGGGGCTGCCGTAATTGGCGCGCAGCCATTTGTTGGCCACGATATAGCTGAAATAACCACCGGGTTTCAGCAGGGATATCCCGCGTTCAATAAAATAGGCATACAGATCGGCGATACCATGATACACCTTGTATTTTTCCTGAAAATAGGATTTGTACTCCGCGAGTCCTTCCTGACGCACATAGGGCGGGTTGCCGATGACGGCGTCAAAGCCGCCGGCTTGCATGATCCCGGCAAACTCCTTGTGCCAATCAAAAGCGTTGATGCGAAACGCGTCCTCTTCGCTGAACAAGCCGGCCTGGCGCTGGTGGTAGAAATCGGGCCCGACCAGGGAGTTGCCGCACTTGATGTTGTCGGACAGGTCCGGCAGGACCCGCTCCCGGAACAAATCCATCTGCTTGCCGATGCTCTGTTGATTCTCGCCCTCCAGCACTTTCAGCAACAACGACAGCTTGGTTACTTCAACGGCCTGGGGGTCGATGTCCACACCGTAGATGTTATTTAACAGAATGCGCTTGCGTTCTTCCGTGGTCAGGCGCCACTCACCCCCCTGAGACTGGTACATCCGCGGACTTTTCCCCGTCGCCCAGTTTTCCGGACCATCCGCAACGTATTGATCGCGGTGCCAGTCCAGCAGAAACTGATAAGCCCCGATCAGAAAGGAACCGGACCCGCAGGCCGGATCCAGGATGCGCAATTGACTCACCCCTCCCCGGGGGCCGGGTTTCTTTCCCGCAACCAATCTCCCCACAGTACTTTTGACAATGTAGTCCACAATATAAGTCGGGGTGTAATACACGCCACCCGCTTTGCGCACTTCGGGCTTGTCTTCAACCCTGGCCTGATGGCCCGCGGTCAGGCGGATCACCTTGCCCAGAAACTTTTCGTATACCCGGCCCAGGATGTCGGCGGGCAGCACGGAAAACTCGTAGGGGCTTTCCGGATAGTATAGGTTCTTGAAAACGTCCTTCAAGGGCTTGTCATCGACCTTCAGGGTTGGCGCCAAGTCATCACAATATTCCCTTCCCCTTTCCAGCTTGAAATAAAACAGGCCGGAGTTGTATTTTTCATCAGCCCGGTCAAACAACGTGAACAAGCGGTCATAGACATTTCCTCCCTCCCGCAACGCCATTAACTCACCGTATTTCTCCATGCCGCGATCTTCGCAGATGCGCAGAAACACGATGCGGTCAATGGTGCGCTGCACGGAAAAATTCAGTTCACGCTGGGAAAGTGAAGGATTGCGCAGAGCAATATTGCGGGCCAGCATTTCCCGCCACCTCTCGATTTCCTGCAGGAAAGCGGTATCCACTTCGGTTGTGCCCTTTTTGGCGCTGGCGGATACCACGAACCGGTCAAAAGACCCTTTCAGCACCGCTTCGCGTGAAAAAATCGCAGCGATCTCATCCCAGCGTTGGAGGTAATCCCTGAAGGTCAGGTACAAAATCCGGGAATGGGACACTTTGTCGGATTTTTGCGGGCGGACACGGCAATCGTAAACCGCGAATTCCTCGAAATCGGTCAGGATGCTCAATGGCAGTTTGGCGCTCCAGGCGTAGCGGCGCAGTTGAAAGGCCGGGTGAATATCTTCGCTGATATCGACGGCCGGCTTTTTGGCCTCAAGAAAAAACATGCGCTTTCCGCCGATGCGGAAACAATAGTCCGGCGCCTTGGTCACACCGCCCACCTTGATGGCGTCCTCGTGAATCACATCTTTGTAAGATTCCGCGTAACCCCGGCGGTTGGCCACATCCCAGCCCAATACCTCGAAGAAAGGATCGATAAATTCGCGACGCACCTGGGTCTCTTTGTAGGAAGCCCGCTTATAGGCATCCAGGTTGTCTGCAAAGATTTCAACCAGTTTCTTGATCCCATCCGGTGGATTCATTTCCTCTCCTCAAGCAATCAGCCCCAGGCCCTGCCTGGTAATTCAGCTGCGAAACAATCTGGTATCAACAGTATTTCGCTACCCGAAACCATTATAGACAACACGGCAATCACATGCCAATAAAAACAAAGGAAAAACCGGAGCAGACTCTTTCATAATTAAGAAACAAACCGCAAAGAACTTTTTCTAACTTCTTTTCCGTCCTCAACGCCCTTTACTTCTTTTTTCTCTCCTTCTACGTTCTACCTTCTACAGGGCGGCCACGGGGGGCCTCTCCTACGCCTGTTTCCCGTAACTTTCTTTCCAATTTTTCAATTTCCCAACTACCCAACTCTCCAACTTCAGGGCGACCGGCCGGTCGCTCCTACTTCTTCCCTCTTCAACTCTCAATAATGACGTGAGCGCAGCGAATAAATGACAAGTCCTTCCGGTTCCCCAATGACAAGTTCGCCTGAATGACTCGAATGCTTTTGTTTTGAATTTTGAGCAGTTGGCCTTTGATATTGTTTCGGATTTCGCACTTCGAATTGCAAGGAAGATGAAAGGAAAGCAATCGTTAATCGCGCCGGGCAATGAAATCACCCAGGATCATGGCGTCGCCCACATCGTTGTACAGGTAGCCGCTCAGGTGATCGTCATCACTCATGGTGCCCGTGAACAAAAGATGCTTGGCGCTTCCGGTGGATTCGTCCAGGTAATAATGGCAGAGAAACCGGATGTTCAAGCCATCAAACACGTAGGTCTGTTTGCGCTGGTTGCCCAGCCAGACCTCTTCCGTCGCCGTGAATGTGAAATTCCACTCCCGCGGCAGGTTGCCGCGATAGGCTTCGGAACCGGCATGGAAGTCCACTCTGAAACTCCAGTTCCCCACAACGTCAAACAGGTCGAGTGCCGCAACCCGCGCCGCCGCCACGGTGCCGATCCGGCGACCGTCATCCTGCAACACGCCCGTCATTCTGCCGGATGTCGGAATGGTGCAGAGGAACCGGAACTGGTGGGTGGTGGAGCGGTATTTGTCTTCATAGGCAAATCCGAAACGGACCCGGCCCTCATCCACACTAAAGGTGCCACCGGGCTTGCCAAACAGGTCAAGCCCGCCGCCGGCATGCAACGTGATCAGAAATACCCATGGCAGGTTCAATCCGCTGGATGGGTCATACGAAACCACGGTCCGCCAGATCCCCGTAACCTCCCCGGAAACATCTGCGATATCCCCCTTTTTGCACCCCCACACTCCCCCAATCAGAACAATCACAACCACAAGTGTCATGATTTTTGTTTTCATATCCAAAGCATAATCCCGACGTTCAATACATTCAAGAAGAACCTTGGGGCGCCCTCGCCTCTCGCCCAGATTCTGTTTATTTTTTTCCAATTGACATTGGATGGGGGCTTTTCTATAGTTTGTCAGGCGATATCGCATTCGGGGAGGTGAAGGGTGAAATCCTCAAAAAAGTTGATGATCCCGCTTTTCTGTGTCCTGATTTTTCTGAACGTCGCGATTCCGGCCCAACAGGATCCGCCGCGGGCGGATTGCTGCTGGCAGATCTGGGCCGCGGGATGCAACCTGGGCTGGGCCACTTCGCTGATGTACTACACCCAGGTGCGACAAGCCTGGATGAGTGGTCCGGACGATGCCATCGTCCAATTCATTAATACCGCCGGAGATCATATCCTTACCTCCAACCAGGTGTGTTCACGCCTGAATCCGGCCTGGCCGGGAGCCGCCGCCATGCGCAACAACCTCCGAACCTGGGCGACCAATTTCCGGCGCTGGCCCCACAGCCGGCACCGTCAGCAGTTGGCCGCATCTTTGCGCTCCACCTACGGGAGTTTTTCCAGTCCGCTGATGACCATTGTGTTTCAATACCAGCGACAGTTTTATCAAACCTGCGCCGAGAAATACTTTAAAATGGGATGGTTGCTCAGCTACGCCCAACAGACGCTGAAGATCGCCAATGAACAGCTCCGGAACGGCTACTCGGGCTGGGGAGTCACGGTTGCGGATGCGCGCCAGCATTTAAGTTACTTTATCGGCGTTCTCAACGAATACTTCCAACTGCGCCCCATTACCGGGCGCTGTGTGCGCATAGACGATTTTGACCCCATCAACCGCATGAACCGGCTCCTCCAGGTGGGCGTTAATCCGGTCAACCTGGGGTACATGATCAACGAAGTCGACAACCTGCACGCCCAGCTGCAACAGCGCCTGCCCCAGGACTGCGTTCCCGGTGCTCAGGGTGACCAGAATCAAGGCGACACGGGATTGAGCGACGTCACGGTCAACCACTACATGATCACGGTATCGGTATGGGATCACGGCTCCATCGACGGAGACCGGGTCGATCTCTACTTGAATGGGCGGGTGGTTCGCCAGAACATATTGTTGCAGCGAGCGAAAACCACTTTCCAGCTGCAGATCAACCGGGGAGCAAATACGCTTGAGATCAGGGCGTTGAATGAAGGCAGCTCCAGCCCGAATACCGCCTCCATGGAGATCAGCCACGTTGTCCAGGGCCGGCGGAACCAGAAGTGGAACTTGAAAACCGGCCAGACCGGACGCCTGAGAATCACGCTGCAATAGAAATCCGGGCTGGAACCGACAGCGGGAAAGAACGCGCTATTTTTGCACTGCCTGCAGGAATTTCTTTGAACCCAGTTCTTGTGCCACTTGCCTGGGGGTTCTTGCCGCCGCAGTCTTTGCATCGGGATCCGCTCCATGGCGCAGGCACACGGCGGCCAGTTCGGCGTTGTCGTTGAATGCCGCCTGGTGAAGCAGGGTGTGGCCCTCCAGGTCGGTGCTGTTGATATCCGCCCCCTTGTCGACCAGCAAAGCGATGAGTGTTTCTCCCCAGGCGGGGAAGATCTTTTCCGTAAACAGGAGTCCCGCAAGCCTGAGCGCGGTCTCGCCCCGTTTGGTGCGGCCATTTACGTCCAGGCCCGCCTGGATGAGCAGGTTTATCTGCGCGGCACTGGATTCGCGGGTGGCGGCAAAATGCAGGGCGTTCCAGCCGTCCTTATCCGTCCGGCGGACATCAGCGCCGGCATTTAGCAGCAATTGAGCCACTTCCGCATTTGCGGCCTGCATCAACACGGTGAACCCGGAAGAATCCACGGCGGAATTCGGGTCGACTCCGGCATCGAGCAGCTCCTTCAGCCTGTCCGTATATCCGAAAGCGGCGGCTTCCGAAATCTGCATGACTTTAAGGGATTTCGGCTCGGCAAATACCGATTGGTCTGCGGGAAGGTCTTTTGTCTGACTGTTTTGCGCTTCAGGCTTCCACTGGGACAGGGAGTTCAAAGCGATTTTCTCTTTCTGCCGTTCAAGGGCTGCGGCAACGGCTGATCCGGGCCTGGCCAGGGTAAATGCCGAGGCGGTATCCTTGTTTGTCAGATGGGGATCAGCCCCGTGTTCCAGAAATAGTTTTACCAGGCCCAAATCATCATTCCTGGCGGCAGCCATCAAGGGGGTTTCCATGGTCTCGTCAAAGAGGTTCACATTCGCCCCATTGTCCAGCAGCAGGCGGGCGGTTTCCAACATCTTTTCTCTTTTTGCCTGCTTGCCCGCATGCAGATACGCCAACCTTCCCAGGGCGGTCTTGCCGGAAAATTCATGGGCCGGGTCCGCGCCCAGATCGATGAGGGTGCGGGCCACCGCTTCAAAACGTTCGTTGTCGATGGCGGTCACCAATGCTTCACTGAGGTATTTTTTGTTTTGCTGTAAACCGAATTGCTCGACAAAATAGCGCAACAGGTCCGAGGTGCCGAAACGCGCGGTCAACTGCAGATAGTAGTCGGGACTGATGAGAACTTTTTGCCGCAAATCGTCACCACCCGATGCCAGGGCCTCAACCACCTGGTCCCGGTTACCGGCACGGATCGCCGATTGAAGGTTCTTGTCCTGATCAACCGGAAGTGCCGCTGCGTACACAACCACTTGCACCAGGACAAAAGTCACGCTCAAACACCATTTGCAAAACCATCCGCAATGCGCCATCCTGCCTCCCTCCAAGCCTTGAAAAGTCGCTGCGACTTTTCACCATGCGTTGATGGTAATCTGAAGACAGCAAAGAATCAACCGCAAAGTTCAAGCGACCATTCACGGGGTCGAGTCCTCATTCAACGGGCCGGTGATGCGCGTCAGGACAGGAACGGACACCAGGCCGGAAACAATGTTGGCCAAAGCGGCGCCCAGCAAGCGGAAGAGGGGCCGGATGGTCAGCTCGCCGATGATCGCCGCAGACAGGGCCAGGATAATCCCCAGCACCAGCGCGTCGGTGCTGAGGCGCCGCACCCGCCGGCGGTCTTTCGCGCCCACCAGGGTTGAAACAAGGGCGGCGCCACCCATGCCGACCCCCATGGCAATGCTGTTGAGCACCATGACCACGGGAAAAGTGAAACTCAAGGCAGCCAACTGGGTTTTGCCCAGCCACCCCACGTACATGGTGTCGGCCAGGTTGAACAGGGTCATGCTGACCATACCCAAGAGCATGGGCAGCGTGAGCCGCAACAGCATGGGGGGAATGCGCCCCCGGGTCAGGTCACGACTGTTTGCGGCCATGAGCGGACTTCCCCTCAAACTGTCGTCGCAGGAGGCTGAATGCCCACCATCTGGTTGGCGGTGTTGCCGCCGGGCCGGAATTCACGCTAAACCGGGAAGCCTTTTATGTTTTGCGGTTGCGCAGCAGGGCGATCAAGTTGGACAAGGTGGCACCGGTGAGCATGCCCATGGCAAAGATCATCCAGAATCCGGCATCGCCCAAACCGATCAGCGGCCGGCGGGAGAAGTATACGCCCGCCATTGCGGCAAGCATCGCGATCAGGATCACAAGTTGTCGAACAATACGGTTGCGGATCATGGCATGCCTCCTCAAGCTATCATATCGCCTGCGACCACTCTAGCATGGGCGGGCCGCCGGGGTCAATCACCGGGTTCTCCAAACAGCGGCATTCGGTCTTGTAATAAGACAGTGGGATTGGGCGCACCCACGTCTATTGGAAAGTGAAGGAAAGCTGTTGATCCAGGCCAGTCGCGGTTTCCCAGTCGAAGTAAGCCGCCAGGTAATCGTAGTGGGCCATGCAGGATCCCAGGGCCGCCCGGTCCAGGGCCACCCTCGCGTCCTTCAGGTCCAGTTGGGTGGTCAGCCCGTTGCGGGTGGTGACCTCCGCGATCTGGAAGGCCTTGCGGGCCACGTTCAGCGTGGATTGCGTCGATTCCATGCGCTGCCGCGCCTCGTCCAATTTCAGGTACACGTCGTTCAACTCGGTGCGCACATCATCGCGCATCCGCTGCATGCGGATGCGGACCTTGTCCAACTCGATTTTCGCCTTGTTCACCTGGGCCTTGCGATAGCCGCCCGTAAAAACAGGAAGGGAGAGGTTGATCCCCACCATCCACAACTTGTTTTCCTCCTCCAGTTTGAATGCATCGGACTGAGACGAGTAGGCAAAAGCGGCCCGGGCTTTCACCACTGGCAAATAGGAACCGCGAGCGGCCCGCACCCCGGTTCCGGCCAGTTTCTCCTGGTTCAGCAGCACGTTGTAATCGGGCCGGGCGCTCAAGGCCCGCTCAATTCCCACCACTTCCGGGAAAACCGGAACACCTTCCAGTGTGCCGTCCAGCACAACTCTTACATCCGGATCAATCCCCGCAAGGTTCTTCAGGTTGTTGATCAGGAGGTCGCGGTTGCGTTCGGCCTGCAGAACTTCCGGAATCGCCGCCCGCCAGCGGGTTTCCGCGCGCAGCAATTCAAATTCCGACACCTGCCCCTGCTCGTATTTCAATTTGACATCCCGGAAATTCTCCCGGGCGTTCTGTTCCGACTTGTGAGCCACATCCACCACCTTGTCCAGCAGGATCCCCTGGTAAAACAACTTCTTGGCGTTGTTGATCACCGCCTGCTCATTGGCTTGGTACACCTCCTCAACCAGCGCTTCGTACCGGCGGGAGGCTTTTACGGCATACAGCACCGAGGCATTGAACAAGGTCTGATTCACACCGAGGGTGGCAATGAGCTCATTGTCGCGCTTGATGGGGACTTTAGACACTATGGGAGGCCCGCCCAGGAGAGAGGAAAGGTCGAAATACATATAGTAATCACTCAGGTTGCGGGTATACCCGATTTCGATACCGATTTGGGGAAAAGCCCCGGCGCGGGCTTCGCGTTTCTGTTCCCGGGCCGTTTCTTTCTGTTTTGCCGCCAGGCGCAGCACCTTGCTGTTTTCCCGGACCGCTTCAATGAAGTCGTCCAGCTTGTATTCCCTTGAGTACCCGGCCTGCAGGGCCAGGGCGAAAGCTACCAGTCCCAACACGATCCTGTTTCGCATATCTAATTCTCCTTTAAAGCTCCAGCCAAGGTTTTCTGCTTTATTTTGCCGCTCAACATATCGTACAGCACGGGGATCAGCACCAGGGTGAACACCGCGGACACCAGCACGCCGCCGATGGAAACGATGCCCATGGGCTGACGCAGTTCCCTTCCCGACGCGCCGATGCCCGCCGCCATGGGCAGCATACCCAGGATAATGGCGATGGTGGACATGAGAATTGCTTTCAGGCGGGCCGGACAGGCGGTCAACAGGGCATCCCTGACTTTTTCACCCTTTTCCCGGACCAATTGGTTGGTGTAGTCCAACAAAAGGATGGCGTTGTTGACCACGATGCCGATCAACATGACGATGGCCAGCATGGAGACGATGTTCATGGTGGAGCCCGTCAAGGCCAGAAAGTAGAACACCCCGATCAGGGAGAGGGGAATGGTGCCGAGGATATAGAGGGGCTGGACCAGGCTTTCCAGGATTCCCGCCAACAGCATGTAGGTCAGGATCAGGGCAATGACAAAAGCCCGGATGATGGCGCTCACGGTTTTATCCATCTCTTCCACCATCATGCCCCAGCGGACTTTGTAGCCCGCGGGCAGGTTCAGGCCGGCGATGGCCGCGTCCAGTTGATCACTGATTGCACCGAGCACATAACCCTGGGCCACAGCCCCGGTCAACCGGATCGACTTGTAACGATCTTTGCCCAGAATCATGTTCCGGCCTTCCCCGAACTCGATGGTCGCCAGTTGCCCCAGTGTGTACCGCCCTTGCCGGGAAAAAACCGCAATATTGGCGATCTCTTCCGGGGTGTCGGTGGCTTCTTCACTCAAAGCTACACGGATGTCATATTCTTCGCCTTTATCGCGATATTGGGTGGCCACCAGGCCGTCCACGGCGGCACGCACGGCCACCGCCAGGTCCGTCGTAGTGAGTCCGGCCCGGGCCAGTTTGGGGTTGTCCGGAATAATGGTCAACTCCGGCTTGCCCCGTCGGGAGCTGGAATCGGCGTTGATCAGTCCGGGAATGGATTTCATCTTTTGCAACAATTCGCGGCTGTACCCTTCCAGCACGTCGAGGTCCTGTCCCTGCAGTTGCAAGTCGATATCCACGACATTTCCTCCCCCCAGGCTGCGCAGGGGTGCCACGCGGATACGGGCATTGGGGATATTTGCCAAGTCCTCGTGCAGGCGCGAAACCAGGTCTTTCGTGGAGAAAGACCGTTCATCGACATCCACCAGCTTGACGTTCGTCAACATCATCTCCACACCTTCATACACCAGGCTCTGGGTACCCAGAGTGGTCCAGAACCTGGAAATCTCGGGGATTCGCTGCAACCGCGCCTCGATTTCCGCGGCGGTTCGCGCCGTGTCACTGAGTTTCGCCCCCGTGGGCATATCCACTTTGATGGTCAAGTGTCCGTCATCGGTATCAGGAATGAATTCAAAGCCAATATTTCCGGCCGCGAACAGGCTGCTCAAGAACAAAACAAACGCCGCGAGGATGAAGGTCGCCCCCCTGAGTCGCTTTTGCAGGAAAAACAAAAGGATTTTCCGGTAGATGGTTTCCAAGAATATAAACACTTCTTCCATCTTCTCGCTGATTCCGAACTTCCGCGTCGGTTTGTCCGGGAGAATCATCGAAGCCAGCATAGGTGTGAGCGTAAATGACATAAGCAGGGAGAACAGCGTGGCATACACCACGGTGAGGCTGAAGTTGCGGAACATGATACCCGCGATGGTGATCATGGTAGACAGGGGCAGAAAAACCACCAGGTTGGTTCCCGCCGAAGCCAACACGGCCATGGCGACCTCCCGTGTTCCCCGCAAAGCGCTGTGGGCGCTGTCCAATCCCCTATTCTTATGACGGAAGATGTTTTCCAGCACCACCACCGAGTTGGTCACCAGGATGCCCACCGAAGTGGACAGCCCCATAAGCGTCAGCATGTTCATCGAGAACCCGGACATGCGCATGAACAGGAAGGCCGAAAAGATAGACATGGGCATAGACAAGGCAACGATAAAGGTGGAACGCAGGTCGTGAAGGAAAAAGAAGAGAATGAGTGCGGTAAACAGGATACCCAATCCGATATTGATCAGCGTGTCCTTGACGGAATCGCGGGTATAGGTGATCGACTCGTTGATCAACTCCAGAGAACACCCTGAGGGCAGGAATTCACGGATTTCGGGCAGGGCCTTGACGACTTCGTTATAAGTTCGCACCTCGTTGCTGCCACTGGTTTTGCGCAGGCTGATGAGGATGGCGTCGGAAGCCCCCCTTTGGGCCTGGTTGTTGAAATAGGTGGCCTGTTTTCGCACCGGTTTATATGCATCCTTGATAGTGGCCATGTCGGACAGTTTTTTTAACCCGAAGGGGGTAGGCACCTCCAGGGCGCGGAGTTGTTCCAGGCTCTGGAACCTCCCCTGCAGACGCACACTGACATCCATATTGCCGGGCTGGATATTGCCCCCGGGCATGTCCAGGTTGTTCATGGCCAGGATGCCCGCCAGTTGACGCAGAGACAGGCCGTTTTGCTGCAACTCCCGACTGTCGATCTCCACGCGGACTTCCCTTTTCCTGCCGCCCGTCAACGTCACATCGGCAACCCCCTTGATCTGGGAAAAGCGATTTTTCAGTTTTTTGTCCGCCAGGTCGTACAAAGTCGTAGCCGGTATACTTCCGGAAAGCGACAGATCCACAACTGGAACGGATAGCGGATCAAAACGCTGCACCAGCGGATTTTCCGCGTCATCCGGAAGATCTCCGATTATGCCATCCACTTTATCCTTCACCTCGTCGAGGGCAACGTATACATCCTTGCCCAGGTGAAAAGAGATCATGATGAACGAGGCGTTTTCCATTGAATAAGACTGAATGGAGTCGATTTCACTTACCGCCGACACGGCGTCCTCAATGGGCTTGGTTACCTGGAGTTGAATTTCCTCGGAATTGGCGCCTGGATACACTGTTCGGACCGTGACCATGGGCAGGGCTGTATCCGGCAAAAATTGCAGGTTCATATTAAAAAACGATAAGACACCGAACAAGACAAACACGATCAACACCATGCTGACCAGGATGGGGCGTTTAATGGACAGGTCAGCCATATTCATTGCCGTTCCTCCCGATTCGTTGCCGCGTTCAGCAAAGAGTCGATGATGTTCAACGGGGAGCCGTTTTCCACCAGCATCAATCCTTCGGTTACGATGATTTCCCCGGGTAGGAGACCATGAAGGATCTCCACCCGCATACCACTCTTTCTGCCAATCCGCACTTCCCGCCGGACGGCAAGGCCGTCCTGTACCACGAACACAAAGGCTTTGTTGTCCTCGAAACGAATCGCCTCACGACCCAGGGCAATTGCTTCGCTTTGGTCAGCGCTGGTGATGGTGATGGCGGCATTGACACCACAGAAAACTTTTTGATCAAAATTCTCGAACTCCACAACCACGCCGAAGGCCTGGCGCATGGGATTCACCGTGCGGTTGATTCGGGTAACCTCGCCTTGCATTGCGATATGTTTCCACTCGGCGACCGCCCGGTCGCCCACGCGCATGTGGGCGATATCGTGCTCATTCACCCAGACTTCGGCTTTGAGCTGGTCTGTTCGGGCCACGGTAAACAACAGGGTCTTTTCTTCCACCGAATCCGATTCACGGACACTGATCTGCGTGATGGTACCGGCAATGGGGGCACGCACATGCACCGATTGCCTGGCGGCATCCCAGTTGGCCCTGGCTATATCGAATCGGGTCTGAACCGTATCCAGTTCCTGGCGGGAAACTCCTCCGGCGGCATACAAGTTGTTTATGCGCTCCAGGGTGGTTTCAGCCAGATTGAAAGCGACTCGCGCCTGGTCGTATTGAGTGGCCGGGCTATTTGTGGGAAAAGACATGACCACTGCGTCCCTGACCACCACATCTCCTACCTGGTGGTGAATGCGGTGGATGGTGCCTCCAATGGGCGCCCCGGCATTGGACTCCTTCACGCCTTTCAATGCGGCTACATAGGAATACTCCGTCACAAATGGCTTGCTCTGTACATGCATGACCCTCACGGGAACGCCCTTTTCGCGGTACACCTGGACCATGCTTTTCCCCTTTACTTCCTCACGGGCGCAAGCAGTCGCCAGCGCCAAACCGGCAACCAATATTCCCGCGATTCCCAGCCATTTCATTTTTCTGAGTCTCATTTCATTTATCTCCTGTTGGATCATAAACCTGCCTTTTATACATTTTTGTATGTATGTAAAATAACCAAAAAAAATCACGCCTGGATTCCCCGCATGAACATTGACGTGATCTGCTCCAGGTTGGCTTGAATGCCTTTTGTTTCCTTTCCTTCCACCAGCATTTCCGCCAGTCCGACCATCAGGGCCATCAATGAAATAACCACGGCTTCGGCGTTGATGGTCACAATCTCCCCGATTTCCTGGCCCCTCTGCACCGCGGCTCGCACCCGCTTTTTAAGCGCATCCAGTTCTTTTCCCATCAGTGGTTCCAACTGGGGAAAACCGCCGATGTGGCGGCTCTTGATAAACATCAATTTCTGGTAGGCCAGCAATTCGCCGCTATGGATCAGGGCGGTGGGTACCTCGGTAACAATGGCTTTCAAGGTCTCCAGGGGAGGCAGATCGCGGGATAGGATCCGTTCCACCACCTGGATAAACGGATCAATCCGTGAACGGATAAGCTCCAGGAACAGGTCTTCCTTATTTTTGAAATGCCAGTAAATGGCACCCCGGGTCATGCCCGCGACTGTGGCTATTTCAGACAACCGTGTCGCAGCGAAACCCTTTTCTCCGAAAAGACTCAGAGCTGCCCGCAACAACTGCTGTCTCGTCTCCTCGGCTTCTTCCTTGGTGCGCCTCATCCGGTCTCCAGCAAACATACATTCATGTATGTATTATGCAGTTGCCGCCCCCGGCTGTCAACTATCCGCTTAATTTTATGGATCTATTACGTTTTGTGTGGGTAAGCCCGCATTGATGATTGGCGAGAGTTTGTGGGAGAAGAGTGCCCAGAGGGCATACATACCCGTAGGGCATAAAGCATAAGCGAACGCAAGCGTAGGT
>DSBM01000099.1 GCA_011049425.1 Candidatus Aminicenantes bacterium | reverse complement strand
GTTGATGGAAACTTCCCAGGAATGGGAAAACAATAGAGTGTATGTCAGGCTCGACGAAGTCAATGTGGCTACAGCATGAATTTACAGAAAAGATGTTGCTTTATCAAAAAAAAGGTGAGGGGACTATTGCCAAAAAATCTCAGAAACAGGGGTAAAACAACCAAATTTTACGTAAATCGTAAAGTAAAGTAATTACTTCAAAATATCCGGAAAGCAAAAATTATCAATGGTATCGGGGGATTGGAACACGCGCCCGGAGGGATTCGAACCCCCAACCTTTTGATTCGTAGTCAAATGCTCTATCCGTTGAGCTACAGGCGCATGACCAGACGGGATTATACGCAAATCAATTACAGTTTGCAAGACCCGGTTAATGGTTGAGGAGGAGGTTCAGGTTGGGGATGGGATCAAGTTGGTGTCGGGAAGGGCGGTTCGCGCGAAAGTCTACAATGAAACCGGATGTAGGGCAATTCATGAATTGCCCTCGAATTTCTGATTATTCCCTGATTTCCGGTTCCGAGGCGAAGAGGTCCAGTAGATGTTCGGCCGCGGCGGTGGGTAGAATCTCGCCCTTGTCGATGCGGCGGTGGATTTCCGGGATGGCGGCCTGAATACGGGGGTCGCGGAAAAAGGTGTTTTTCAGGTGTTCCTCGATGAGGGCGAACACCCATTGCTCGGCCTGATGCCGCCGCCGATGTGAAAATTCACCCGAATTCCGGGTGAGTTCGGCGAATTCTTCCACCATTTTCCAGATCTCGGGTACGCCGGAGCCCGTAAGCGCGGACACGGTTGATGCCCGGGGTTGCCAGCCGGGAGTGGCCGGGGTGAGGTATTTCAGGGCCAGGGCGTATTCGCTGCGGGCTGCCTGCGCCCGCGCCAGGTTGTCGCCGTCGGCCTTGTTGACCACCAGTGCGTCGGCGATTTCAACCACCCCCTTCTTGATGCCCTGGAGCTCGTCGCCGGCGCCGGCGATCATGAGCAGCAAAAAAAAGTCCACCATGGAACGCACGGTGATTTCACTCTGGCCCACGCCCACGGTTTCCACCAGGATCACGTCAAAACCGGCGGCCTCACACACCAGGATGGTTTCGCGGCTCTTGCGCGCCACGCCGCCCAGGGTGCCTCCCGAGGGCGATGGGCGGATAAAGCATTCCGGGCGGCGCGAGAGTTTCTCCATGCGGGTCTTGTCCCCCAGGATGCTGCCGCGGGTCACGGAGCTGCTGGGGTCGACGGCCAGCACGGCCACGCGGTGGCCCTGTTCGATGAGGTAAAGCCCAAGGGTTTCAATCAGGGTGCTCTTGCCGGCGCCGGGAACGCCGGTGATTCCCACGCGCAGCGATTTTCCCGCGTGGGGCAACAGGGCGTTGAGTACTTCCCGGGCCGCTGCCTGGTGGCGCGGGGCGTTGCTCTCGATCAGGGTGATGGTGCGGGCCAGCACGCCGCGGTCCTTCTCCAGGACGCCGCGTACATAATCATTCGGGGTCAGGTTGGGAGCCCGGAGAGAGCCGCTTCGCGAATCCGGTGATGGTTTGTCCAGCGACAACCCGTCATGCCCGCCGGCCACGCCGCGGCGGATGGATACGGCAAACGCGTCTCCGCCGTCGGCGGGTGCCCAGTCGGGCGGCTTACCGCGATCGTTATCCATCATCAGGTGAAACGTTTGCGGATCTCTTCCATGATCCGCCTGCCCGCCAGGGGGATGCGGGTGCCGGGTCCGAAAATGGCCGCGGCGCCGTGGCTGTAAAGGAATTCGTAATCCTGGGCCGGGATCACGCCGCCGCAGACCACGATGATGTCTTCGCGGCCGAGCTTGCGCAACTCTTCCACCAGTCGTGGCAACAGGGTTTTATGCCCGGCGGCCAATGAACTCATGCCCACCACGTGGACATCGTTTTCAACCGCCTGGCGCGCCGTCTCTTCGGGTGTCTGGAACAAGGGGCCGAGGTCCACGTCAAAGCCCATGTCCGCGTAGGCGGTGGCCACTACCTTGGCGCCGCGGTCGTGGCCGTCCTGGCCCATCTTGGCGACAAGGATGCGCGGCCTACGGCCCTCGGATTCGGCAAAGGCATCGGTCAGGGCGCGGACTTCGGCCACCATCTGGTCCGTTTCCCCGTGTTGGTATTCGCGTATGTACACTCCGGATATGGTCTTGGTCATGGCCTGGTACCGTCCCGCCACCGCTTCGATGGCATCAGAAATTTCCCCCAGCGTGGCCCGGCTGCGCGCGGCTTCCACTGCCAGGGCCAGCAGGTTGCCTTCCCCGGTCTGCGCGCAGCGGGTAATGGCTTTCAAGTTTTCCCGGACCTTTTTATGATCGCGATTTTTCTTCAGCTCTTCCAGGCGCCGCACCTGGGAACGTCGCACCGCCGGGTTGTCGACTTCCAGAATTTCAATGGGGTCTTCTTTGTCCAGGCGGTGACGATTGAGGCCAACGATCACTTCCCGGCCGGAATCGATGCGTGCCTGGCGCCGGGCCGATGCTTCCTCGATGCGCATCTGGGGAATTCCCTTTTCGATGGCGCGGGTCATTCCGCCCACGGATTCCACTTCCTGGATGTGGGCCCAGCCGCGTTGCAGCAATTCCCGGGTCAGGGACTCCATGTAGTAGGAGCCGCCCCAGGGGTCCACGGTGCGGCAGATCCCGGTTTCATCCTGCAGATACAACTGGGTGTTGCGCGCGATGCGGGCGGAAAAATCGGTGGGCAGCGCGATCGCCTCGTCCAGGGAGTTGGTGTGCAGCGACTGGGTATGCCCCATGGCCGCCGCCATGGCCTCGATGCAGGTGCGCACCACGTTGTTGAACGGGTCCTGTTCCTGCAGGCTCCACCCCGAGGTCTGGGAGTGGGTGCGCAGCGCCATGGATTTGGGATCACTGGGGGAAAAGCTGTGAATCATACGCGCCCAGATCAGTCGGGCCGCCCTCATCTTGGCCACTTCCATGAAGTGGTTCATGCCCTGGGCCCAGAAAAAAGAGAGACGGGGCGCGAAACGGTCCACGTCC
>DSBM01000098.1 GCA_011049425.1 Candidatus Aminicenantes bacterium | reverse complement strand
GCGAACCGCTACATTTGTGCGTATGCCATACGCCCCGCTGTTTTTTTCCTGCCTACCTGCCACCTGCCTCCTGTCACCTGATACCTCGTTTCCTCTTTCCGTGTATTCCGTGGTTTGAATTTCTTCCCGATTGATGGGCGACCGGCCGGTCGCCCCTACGTCTGAATTTCAAATGATTTTTAAGGGGCGAAAAATTTTTCGCCCGTGCACCTGTCGCCTTCTTTCCAACTCTCCAACTTTCCAACTCTCCCCCAGTGGGTGTTGACAACGACTGTCCGCTTGCGTTACCCTTTGATTTGACGCATCAAGCACAAATCCAAGAAATCACCGTCAAGGGGTATGCATGAGCAACCAAAGCAATGCCGAACTGGATTGGTCCGCCCTGTCATTCAGTTACATCCAGACCGATTTCCGTTTCCGCGCCGAGTGGAGAGACGGAGAATGGGACAAGGGGCGCCTGGATACGGATCCCTTCCTGCGTGTTCATGAAGGATCGACTGCCCTGCACTATGGACAGGAGTGTTTTGAAGGCATGAAGGCCTTTGCGGCCGCTGATGGGCGCGTGTTGCTTTTTCGCCCCGACGAAAACGCCCGCCGCATGCAACGCAGCGCCGCGCGCATCCTGATGCCGACCGTGCCGGAAGAGCTGTTTTTACATGGCGTAAAAGAGACGGTACGCGCCAACCGGCGCTGGGTACCGCCTCATGGTTCAGGCGCCTCTTTGTACGTGCGGCCGTTGCTATACGGCATGGGCCCCAATATCGGGGTGCGGCCGGCTCCGGAATACATGTTTACGGTTTTCTGCACGCCGGTCGGTCCCTACTTCAAGGGTGGGTTAAAGCCGGTTTTCATTTCCGTTACCGATTATGACCGGGCCGCCCCCAAGGGGACCGGCGCGGCCAAGGTCGGCGGCAACTACGCGGCCAGTCTGCTGGCTCACCAGGAGGCCGTGGAAGCCGGATACGCAGACTGTATCTACCTTGACCCACTAAACCACCGCAACATCGAAGAGGTCGGCGCGGCCAACTTCTTTGGCATTACCCGCGACAACCGTTTCGTGACCCCCAAATCTGCTTCCATTCTTCCCAGTATTACGCGCATGTCTCTAGTGTATATCGCGCGTGAAATACTGGGCATGACCGTGGAGGAACGGGATGTTCCCATAGATTCCATTGGTGAGTTCGTGGAGGCCGGCGCTTGCGGAACCGCCGCGGTGATCACGCCCATCGGCGGCATTTTCTACAATGGGTCCATGCACACCTTTTACGCCGACGGCGAGGAAGTGGGCCCGGTCACCCGGCGCCTGTACGATACCTTGAAGGGAATTCAGCAGGGCGAGTTGCCGGGTCCGCGGGGTTGGGCGGTGGAAGTCCCCTTGGAACAGCAGACATGATCCCGGGATAAGTCGCGCTGATTGTAGAGGAAAGCGGCTTTTTACTTGATTTTCGGTTTTTGTTTGCCTATAATTTTTTTGGCTGTGGGATTAAGCCCGGGATTATTCCTCCCGGTCCAATTGCATCCGTCGGAAGATCTCACGGTCGCAAAGGAGGAGACAAATGAAGAAGTTTACAGCCCTTGCCGCAATTTTCGGTCTGATGTTGATCATGACCTCTTGCTCCAAGCCCGGGGAAGTTGTGGTCACCAAGTACTTCCAGGCCATGGCGCACAATGACATGGATACCATGTCGTCCATGGCGGTCACGCCCAAAAACCTGGATTACGAGTCATACAAGATCAAAAGTGTCAGCGAACCTGAAATCGTGGATTTCCAGCTTCCCGCCATGATGGAGCAGATGGAAGTCCTGAAACAGGAGCGCCAGGAACTGCTCAACACCGTACGGGACATGCAGGATGAGGTGGATGAGCTGGAATTTGAAATGAATGAAACCCGCCGTCGCAGCCGCAAGGCCGAGCTGCAGCAGCAGATCGAAGAAAAGCAAGCCGCCATGGAGGCTGAAACCACAAAGTTCCGTCAACTCGTGGCCGCAATGGGTAAGCTCAAGAACGACATCGAGTTCGAGCAGGAGATAGTTAAGCTGTCAACCGGTGTGAGGCAGAGTCCGGAGATATATACGGGCAAAACCACCAAGATCCCGGTGACCACTCACGTGGTGTTCAAAGACGGTTCGGAAGAGGATTATGTGTTTGAGTTGGTCAAATACGAACTCAACGTTGAAGAACGTGTCCTGCCCAATCGCTTGATTATCCTGAATATCCTGACCCAGGCCGAATACGACAAAATGAAAGCCGGGGAACCAGTGGATGAAGCCGCGCCGGCCGAAGACGTGGCAATGGAAGATGTCACGGAAGAAGATCCGGCCTTTGTTGAAGATGAGCCGGTCGACGAACAAGAGTAACGCTGAGTACTGTCTGGTCCTGACAGCGTTATCCGACGGGCGCGCAGCCCATGGGTTGGCCTGCGCCCTGGTTGAGAACCGCTTGTGTGCCTGTGTCAGCGTGGTGCCGGGAGCGATCTCCCGGTACCGCTGGCGGGGACGAATAGAACGGGCCGAAGAAGCGATCCTGATTGCCAAGACCTTGGCAAGCCGTTATCCCGAAGTGGAAGCGTTCCTGAAGCGGGAGCATCCCTACGAGTGTCCGGAAATCCTGAAAATCCCCATTGAAGCCGGGCTTCCGGCTTACCTGGATTGGATCCGCGAAAGTGTAAGTAAAAAAGTGTAAGTAAAGTTGAAGAGTTGAAGAGGCAAGAAGTAGGGGCGACCGGCCGGTCGCCCATGAATCGGAAAGAAATTCAAACCACGGAACACACGGAATACACGGAAAAAAATCCGTGACGGATGTTAATACAATTGGGGCGGGTTTGAAATTCGCCCGTACACACTACCTCTTGTAACCTGTCACTTTCTCTTTCAACTCCCTCAACTTTTTTCTTCTTCAGACATCACCGGTGGCCTGAAAACCAGAATTATCCTTGCCGTTGATTGGTATGGATGAACGATTACTGCGTTGACTTGTCTGAAATCCGGAAATCGCCGTCGGAAAAATCGTTGATTTCCGGACGGATCGACCAGCGGATGCGGATGCGGTAGTTCATTTCCGGCGCAAGATCAACCGGGATGCGCCATTCAAATCGTCCCGTATCCGGGCAACCGTCCGAGATCACCAGGTGTTTGATGCCCTTGAGATAGAGTACCAGGATGATTCCGCCGGATTCGATTCCCCGGGAGACCCATGTAATGGTTGTGTTTTCGCCGTTAAATAAGATCTCTCCGCCGTTGGGTTGAATCAGGCGCAAAGACGCGGCCTCAGCTGATTTTGGAACGGTGTCGGCCCGATTTTCAGCGGAAACGGCGGAAATGCCGGGAACGGACAGTAACAGCGTCAGCAGCAAAGTAGACAATAATCGTTTTCGAAGGGCCATAGAACTATATATCACCAGCGCGAGTTTATCTCAATCCAGGAAAAAAAATTCACGCGAATGATGGGCGGGGAGAGTCGACTCGTCAGTCGGCCCTCCCCGCGCCGGGGTATGGGTTATGGGGGAGATTACTTGCTGGTTTTCTCGAGGGCGGCGATTTCCTTTTTCACGTCATCAAGGAACTTTTCATACCTGGCTTTATCGGGAGAATCGGGGAATAGAGAGATCATCTTTTCGTAGGTCTCCACGGTCTTTTGCCGGTCGTTTTTGTAGTAGTAAAAGTTGCCCAAGGTCAGGTAGGCGGGTTCGAGGTCGACCTTCAGCTCAATGGCTTTTTCCAGGTGGGGAACAATGGCGTCTTGAAACTTTGCGGCCACCGCAGCCAGTTTTTCCTTGAGGTCCTTGGCTTCCTTGTCTTTGCGAATGGGTTCGGCCTCCGCTTCCATAACCTGGAAGTTATTGGATGCGATGACAAAATGGGCAAGGGGCAGCAATTGGTCGTTTTCCGCGTCCTGGCGGGCGTCAATGTATGTGGAGAGGTACTCGTTTGAAGCCTCGTAGTCTTTCTGCTGGGAATAATTCAGGCCGATAATGTAGTTGGAAGCCGGGAAAATGGGGGCAAACTCGGTCTGGGCCATGGGCAGTTGCTGGAATTTCTTTAAATATTCAGTGGACTCGGCAAAATTTTTCCGGGTATACAGGTTCACGCCCAGTTGATACAGGCTCTGTCCCAAATGGGTGCGGTCCAGTTCAGCGATGTTTGGCAGGTCGATTAATTGACGGAAGCACTGGTTGGCTTCTTCCACATTCCGCTGTTGCTGGAATTGCTGGCCTTTGGAAAAAAGCAGCCGGGCCATCAGTTTAGCGGCTTCGGTGTGGCCGGGGTCCAGTTCCAGGGCTTTTTTCAGGTTATCTTCGCCGGGCTCGAGCTGGTTCTGGGCCAATTGCAGGCGGCCCAGGGCGAAACGGGCTTCAGCGTATTCCGCTTCCATCTCGATCACCTGTTGATAGAATTCCGTTGCCTTGTCGAATTCCTTGGCCTCAATCGCTTTCTGGGCTTTCTTCATCAGTTTCAGCGCTTGCTTTGAGGGCGGAGCGGCCTCGCCGGCGGTCGCCAGCATGGTCTGGCCGGCAAAGGCCAGCACGATCAGTGCAATCATGAATGTTTTCTTCATACGCAATGTCTCCTGTGGTTAAGTGGGATGCACAACCAGTTAAGGTACGTGCGGGATGTCCAATTGTAACACCAATCTCTTGACAAGGCAAAAAAAATCAGTATTTTTCTGGTCAGGTAACTTTATTCGCGGGAAAATCGAAGCTTGCGCGGTAGTTGCGTTTTCGGCAATTGATGAGTGAATCTTTGACGGATTTCGAACGGTCCATT
>DSBM01000097.1 GCA_011049425.1 Candidatus Aminicenantes bacterium | reverse complement strand
GTACGGGCGGTTCGCGAACCGCCCGTACGCATGTCTGCCTGTCACCTGATACCTGTCACCTTCTTTCAACTTTCCAACTCCGGACGCGTCCGGCTTGACATCTACAGCGGCTTTCATTACTATTATCTTTTGTTATCGAACCTGTCCAGTGGCGGTCGCCCGCGGGATTTCCGGCTGCGGCCGCTAAGGAGGAAACGGCATGAAAGAAGTTCAAAGCATGGACGTGCGCAATATCGCCATAGTGGGTCACGGCCAGGCGGGAAAGACCAGTCTGACGTCGGCCATCCTTTTTGACACGGGTATGGTGACCCGGCTGGGCAACGTGGACCAGGGCAATACCGTCACCGACTACGACGAAGAGGAAACTGAACGCAAGATCTCCGTTCAGGCGGCAGTGGCTTACGCCATGCGGGATAAAGTCAAAATCAACCTCATCGATACCCCCGGATTCTCGAACTTTATCTGGGAAGCCCGCCTCAGCCTGCGGGCGGTCGAGAGCGGATTGATGGTGATCAACGCCCTGGAAGGCGTGGAAGTCCAGTCCGAAAAACTGTACGACACCATGGAGGAATTGGGCAAGGCCCTGATCCTGGTGGTCAACAAAATGAAAAAGGAGCTGGCTGATTTTGACGCCGCCATGGACTCGATCGCCGCCTCGTGGGGCAAAAACGCCGTGGCCGTACAACTGCCTCTGGGCAAGGGGCTGGATTTTACCGGCGTGGTGGACCTGTTGAGCATGAAAGCCTTCCAGTATGAAAATGCCGATAAAGGTACCTTCAAGGTCGTGGATATTCCTGCGGACCTGGCGGATGTCGCCCAATCCAAACGCGAAGAGTTGGTTGAAAAGATTGCCGAAAACAGTGAAGCCCTCATGGAAAAGTATTTCGAAGAGGGTGACCTGTCAGATGAAGAGTTGACCGAAGGGTTGCGGCGCGCAATCCTGAAGCGGGATATCTTTCCCGTGCTTTGCAGTGACGCCGTGGCCAATATCGGGGTGCACCAGGTGGTGGATTTCATCGGGAAATACGCGCCGTCGCCGCTGGATGCCGGAGAGGTGGCGGCCGGGGAGGGCAGCGTGAAGCCGGTGGCGGACGCTGCGCTCGCCGCCCAGGTGTTTAAAACCATCTCTGATCCCTTTACCGGCAAGATCACCATCATGCGTGTGTATGCCGGCACCTTTAAATCGGACTCCACCTTCCACAACATTTCCAAGCAGGCGGATGAGCGGGTGGGTTCGATCTTTCTTCTCCAGGGTAAAAATCCGGAGAGCGTGGACAAAGTTTATGCCGGAGACATCGTGGCCGTGGCCAAACTAAAGGAAACCCAGACCGGCGACACCTTGGGCGTCAAAGGCAAAACAGCCCTGTTCCCCGCATACAAGTTCCCCATCTCTTCAATATCTTTCGCCATTGAACCCAAGTCGCGGGATGATGAAAACAAAATTTCCAACGCCATGCAGCGCATCCAGGAAGAGGACCCGACGGTACGCTCCGAACGCGATACCCAGACCAAAGAACTGGTTATATCCGGAAACGGCCAGATGCACGTGGAACTGGTGGTGAACAAGCTGAAACGGCGCTACGGTGTCGAAGTCACCATGAAACCGCCCAAGATTCCCTACCTGGAAACCATCCAGGGCCATGCCGATGTAAACA
Organism: Candidatus Aminicenantes bacterium; assembly: GCA_011049425.1. Classification (NCBI taxonomy): domain Bacteria; phylum Candidatus Aminicenantota; species Candidatus Aminicenantota bacterium. The sequence goes on along the minus strand of DSBM01000097.1, from coordinate 6,892 downwards.
AGAAATACAAGAAACAGTCCGGTGGCCGGGGCCAATACGGACACGTCATGATCCGCATGGATCCCCTGCCCCGCGGTAAGGACTTTGTGTTTGAAGAAACCATCTTCGGCGGATCCATCCCCAGGAACTACGTTCCCGCCGTGGAAAAAGGCATCTTGGAAGCCCGAGTCAAGGGTGTGTTGGCCGGGTACCCGGTAGTGGACTTTAAAGTTGATCTTTACGACGGCAGTTATCATGAAGTCGATTCCTCGGACATGGCGTTTAAAATCGCCGCTTCCATGGCATTCAAAATGGCTATGAAAGAGGCCAAACCCACTCTGCTCGAACCGATCATGAAAGTCGATGTTTTCGTGCCTGAAGAGTTTATGGGTGATATCAACGGCGCCCTCAGCGGCCGTCGCGGCAGGATCCAGGGAATGGAGTCCAAAGGCAAGAACATGGTGGTCAAGGCCCTGGCGCCCATGGCGGAAATGCTCGATTTTGATCCCCAACTCACCTCCATTACCGGTGGCCGCGGATCGTATTTCATGGAGTTCTCTCACTACGACCCGTTGCCTCACCAGTTGCAGAAAAAGGTGATTGACGAGGCCGTAAAAGAAGGTCGGGTCAAGGAAGAAGAGGAATAGGCGCCGGGCGGCTCAGTCCATGACAGAGCGCATCCTGGAAGCCCGGGAGGTGGAAAAGCGTTTCCGCCTGCCGGACCGTTCCGAGTTGGTGGTGCTCAGCGGTCTGAACCTGGCGGTTGATGCGGGTACCATGGTGGCCGTGACGGGGGCCTCCGGTAGCGGCAAGAGCACCCTCCTTCATCTGCTGGGCGGACTGGACAGCCCGGACAGCGGCCGTGTATGTTTCCGGGACCGAGACCTTGGTTCGCTGTCCAATGCCGAGTTGGCGGAATTCCGCAACCGGCGCCTGGGCTTTGTTTTCCAGTTTCACTACCTGATGCCGGAATTGACGGTTATGGAGAATGTGGCTTTCCCCCGCCTGGTTACGCGTTTTCAACGCCGCGAGGCCTTTGCCCGGGCACAGTCGCGGCTGAAGGAGGTGGGGTTGGAGGACAAGGCGGACATGATGCCCCATCAACTATCGGGCGGGGAACGCCAGCGCGCCGCCATTGCCCGCAGCCTGATCAACGACCCGGACCTGATCCTGGCAGACGAGCCCACGGGCAACCTGGACTGGCGTACCGGCCACCGGGTGTTCAACCTGTTCCGCGACCTGGTGGCGCGCACGGGGCGGACTGCAGTGGTTGTCACTCACAACGAGGCGCAGGCCCGCCTGGCCGATGTGGTCTTTAACCTGGAGCATGGACGATTGCTCTCTGCGCTGCCGGGGCCATAACCCTGGCGTGCAAATCTGCGTATACATAAAAATGGCCGGCCCGTTTCTGCGGGGGGAGATCATCCGGGGTGTACCATGGAAATTTCCCCATTGAGTTGGCGGTCATCAGCGCTTACGATAAGGAGGAAAAATATGAAACGCAGCATCTGGGTGGCCCTAATCCTGATGGCCACCACCTGGCTCGCGGCCGCGGATTTTGATCCAAGCCGGTTTCAGGACCGAATCCATGAGATCACCCTGGACAACGGCCTGAAGTTTATCCTGCTGGAAGATCATTCCGTGCCCATTGCCAGTTTCGTTACCTACGTCAATGCCGGTGGCAGTGACGAACGCATCGGTATATTCGGAATTTCCCATTTCCTGGAACACCTGGCATTCAAGGGCACCAGTGAGGTGGGAACCACGAACATCGAGGCGGAACGCCGCCTGATGGCCGAGATGGATCGCCTGTTTGACCGTATCCGGACTGAAAAAGACAGCTTGGACCCGGATGAGAAAAAGCTTGAGGCCCTCAACGCTGAACTGGAAAAGCTCAAGGAAGAGGGGGCCAAATACGTAAAAAGCAATGAATTCACCTCCATCCTCACCCGCAACGGCGTGGTCGGCTTGAACGCCGGCACCAGTAAAGACTATACGGTGTACTTCTACAGCCTGCCTTCCAACCGCCTGGAGTTGTGGGCTTACCTGGAGTCCGCGCGCTTTACCGACCCGGTCTTCCGCGAATTCTACAAAGAGCGCGGTGTCATCATGGAAGAACGCCGCGTGCGTACGGAAAACCAGCCCGTGGGCAAGCTGATCGAGGAGCTCCAGGCCCTCGCGTTCAAGGACCATCCCTATCATGTCGGTGTAATCGGCCCCATGAGCAATATTGAACACATCACCCGCCGGGATGTGCAGGAATATTTCCGTACCCACTATCACGCGGGCAACATGGTAATCGGCGTGGCCGGAGACGTGACACCCAAGCAGTTGCGCAAAATGGCAAAAAAATACTTCTCCGGCATCCCCGCCGGCAAGCGCAATCCCCTGGTGTTTACGGATGAGAAGCCCCAGTTGGGTGAAAAAACCGTTACGATTTTTGAGGAAAGCCAGCCCTGGCTGGTGATGGGTTATCATATTCCCTCGGTTCGTCATGCCGATTTCACCCGCTTTCAGGTACTCAACTACATCCTCACCACCGGACGCAGTTCCCGCCTCAACCAGCGCATGGTCAAGGAGGAAAAGTCCGCCCTGGCCGTGGGTTCTATGGCCGGGTTTCCGGGCAGCAAGTATCCCGGGCTTTACCTTGTTTTCGCCCTGCCCAACAGCGGCAAGACCACGGATGAATTGCTGACCACCATAGATGAAGAGATTGAGAAACTGACAAAAGAACCGGTCTCCGCCGAGGAACTGGATTCCGCCAAGACCCGCATGAAGGTCACGGTTATGCGCCAGATGCAGAATGACCTGTACTTCATGATGGGCCTGCTGCAGTCTGAAGTGCTGCAGGGATCCTGGCGCAAGGCCTTTGAGGCCATGCAGGAGATCGACGCGGTCAGCACAGAGGATATCCGCAACCTGGCGGAAAAGTACCTGGTGCGTTCCAACCGCTCCATCGCCCGCATTGAAAAACGCCAAGAGACGCAAGAGGAGGTGTCGCAATGAAACGCCTCATCATGATTGCATGCATGGCCGGAATGATCGCCTTGAACCTGGCGGCGGCGTCCGGACCCGACATCAACAAATTAAACTATCCCGAACTCAACCAGATCAATATCCCCCCCATCCACAAGGCGGAACTGGAAAACGGACTGCGCCTGCGCGTGGTGCGCACGGACAAGCTGCCCCTGGTGGATATCCGCATTCTGGTGGCGGGTGGGTCGGTTTATGACCCCGCGGAAAAAGTGGGACTGGCATCCATGACCGCGGGACTGATGCGCATCGGCGGCACAAAAAAGTGGACCGGTGATGAACTTGATCTCTACCTGGATCGTCTGGGCATCAACCTGGATGTCCAGGCCGCCGGGGACTACTTTTCCGTTACCGTTTCCTGCCTGCGCAAGGACCTGGACACCGCGGTGTCCGCCCTGGCACAGGTGTTGCGCTCGCCCCGTTTCGCCAAGGACAAGATCGAAGAGATGAGCACACGCCTGTCATCATCCATCGCCCGGCGCAACGACGAGCCCAACGGCATCGCCTCACGGGAATTTGATCGCGTGATTTACGGGAAAGATTCCCCCTTTGCCCCGGTGCTGGAATACGCTCACCTGGCCGCCATTAAGCGTGCCGACCTGGAGGCCTGCCATCAACGATTTTTCGCTCCCGCCAACATGCTGGCCGGCGTGGCCGGCCCCGTTGACACCGAAGAGGTTCAGGCGGTTTTCCAGCGCCATTTTGGTGACTGGACCCACAAGGCCGAAGTACCCGCGTATCCGGAGGCCAAGCCCAATCCGACCAAGGCGCGGGTGTTCCTGGTGGAAAAGTCCGACCTCAACCAGAGCACCATTCACATCGGCCACCTGGGTACCCTCCGCGACCTGGAAGCCGAACCCGCCCAGAAGGTGTTCAACGCCATCTTTTCCCAGGGAATGAGCTCACGCCTTTTTTCCCGGGTCCGGACCAAAATGGGGCTGACATACGGCGTGGGCGGTGGTATCGAAACCGGGGAACGCCATCCCGGCAAGACCGCTTTCTTTACCTTTACCAAGTCCGAGTCCACCATCAAGGCCATTCGCGCCATTCTGGAAGAGGTGGAAAAGGTCCGCGCGGAAGAGGTGACTTCCGGGGAATTAAAAGAAGCCAAAGACTATTTCATTAACTCCTTCGTGTTCCAGTTCAGCAGCCCCGCCAGGATCCTCAACCGTGAATTGAGCCGCGAATTCTACGGGCTTCCGGAAGGTTACCTGCAGCGTATGATGGACGCGATTAAACAGGTCACCGCCGCTGACGTGCTGGCCGTGGCCAAAGAATTCGTGCATCCCGATCGCTTCCGTATCCTCATTGTGGGCAAGGAAGCCGAAATGGACGGCAAGCTCTCCGAACTGGGCGATGTAAAAAAAGTGGACATCACCATCCCGCCGCCGCCCATGGAGGAAACCATCCCCGAGGCCACGCCGGAATCACTGGCCAGGGGCGCAGCCGTGATCAAGCAGGCATTTGACACCGTGTACAAAGGCTACCGTAGCTTGAAAACCCTGCGAACGGTCGCGGATATGAAGATGTCCGTGCCCCAGGGAACCTTTGACGTGACGCTGGAAACCGTAACCCGCTTCCCAGATCAGCGCTATACCGCCATGACCATTATGGGCATGAAGATGGAGACGGTGATCAACAAAGACAAGGGTGTCGTGCGTCGCATGGGGCAAACCCAGCCGCTGCCGCAGGAGCAGGTCGAGGCCGGCCGGTTCGGTTCCATGTATCACATGGCCAATCATGCTGATGCCTACAATTTCCAATACCTGGAACCCGCCACTGTGGAAGGCACTACCTACAACGTGGTGTATGTCACCCCGGTGGACGGCAAAGACCGGTGGCGCAAACTGTATTTCAACCAGCAGAACGGCCGCCTGGAGATCGAAGAACAGGTCAGCCAGATGCCGGGAAGCGCCGGCGTAGCCCGCGAAATCAATTCCGATTTCCGCGAGGTTTCCGGCATTCCTTTCGCGTTCAAATCCGTCAGCAAGGTCAAAGACAAAACCGTGGCCGAAGTGACGGTAAAGAAAGTGGAAGTCAACGACGCGGTAGACGAGTCGCTTTTTAATTTGGAATAAAGCAGCAAACCGGAACCGTTCCCGGGGGCGCGCAACGCCCCCGGGAACGGGCCCGTAATTGACACCATATCGGTCCCGTGCTAATCTGCGCATACGCAATGCGACAGGCGAAAGTGGCGGAATCGGCAGACGCGCCAGATTTAGGATCTGGTGCCTTCGGGCGTGGGGGTTCGAGTCCCCCCTTTCGCACATTGCCGCCGATTCCACGGAGGGCAAGGAGACCATCGATGAAAAAAGCATTGGCAATCGGCCTGATCCTGGCCGCCGCCGCATGGCTGAATGCGGAAAAACTGGCCGTCTTCCCCGATTTAATGAAACCGAGCCAGTTGGTTGTGGGCAAAAACCATGTCTTCATCGGGGAGTTCCCCACGGTCTATATTTATTCACGCGCAGACGATGCCCTGGTCAAGCAATTCGGCAAAGAGGGCGAGGGCCCGAAGGAGTTCAACCGCTTTTTTATTTTGCGGACAGTGGACGACCGCTTGCTGGTCAACAGCATGGGGAAGATCACCTATTACACGCTGGAGGGGGAGTATATCGAAGAGAAGCGGGTCAACATTCAGACGGGCCTGAACCTGCTGCCTCTGGGTAAGGATCGTTTTGTGGCCCGGGGTTTCACCAACGAAGAGGGAAAAGCGTTTATCACCGTAAACCTACTGGACGCGGAGGGCAAGAAACTCAAGGAGCTGGGCCGCATGCCCACGGGTCTGCAGGGAGACAAGATCAGGGTACTTGAAGAACAGACGGCCTACGAAACCGACGGCGAGCGGATTTTCCTCTCAATCGGCAAGGAGTTTGTCGTTGATATCTTTGACCGCGAGGGAGAGAAACTCTCCTCCATTAACCGGGAATACGACCGCGTAAAGTTCACTGAAAAGGACCGCGACACGGTTTTGGAAGAGATACGCACCGATCCACAGCAGAAGCAGTTTTTTGATATTTTCAAGGAACGGGCGGTATTTCCGGATTACTGGCCCGCCGTGGCAAGTATTTTCCCTTCCGGCGATATCCTTTACGTGATGACCTTTAAGCGTGAAGGGGACGCCTACGAAGTGTTTATCTTGAATCGGGACGGCACCCTGGTCAGCCGCAAGATGATCCCCTTCAAGTTTCGTACTCCTTTGCAACCTTTTCCGTCAAATGTGGTGGACGGCAAGTTGTATCAACTGATCGAGAATGATGACGAGGAGTGGGAGCTTCACGCCTGGCCGTTGTAAGCGCTCGGGCCTGCTCGTGCTCGCGCTGATACTGGCGGCGCTCGCCGCCGGGTGCGAATCCCCCCGGCCGTCAACCGCGCCGCCACCGGCGGGGCTGCGAAACAAAATCGTCACCCTGGCCCGTTACCTGGAAGGATTGCCTTACCATTACGGTGGCACTGACATCGACGGTTTTGACTGCTCAGGCCTGGTTCACTATGTGTTTCACTGTTTTGGCCTGGAAATCCCGCGCACGGCCCAGGCGCAGGCACGCATGCGGGGCAGGGTCAGGTGGAAACAGGCCCGGCCGGGAGACGTGCTGGCCTTCCGCGTAAAATCCGGTTGGCACACCGCTATCCTGGTGAAAAAAAACCGTTTCATTCATGCGCCGGGCCGAAATCGGCGCATAGAGACCGTACGCATGAACGACTGGTGGAAACACCGCCTGAAAGCGGTGGTCAATGTCATCGATCGGTACAACAAGGGGGACGGTTCTTGAGTGCGCCAAGCAAGCTGGCGCGATTCAGGGGGTTAAAATCCCCCACGGGCAAAGCCTAGCCAGCCGCCCGTTATCCAAGTTGCATTTAAGGAGGCGACGAATTAAAT
>DSBM01000096.1 GCA_011049425.1 Candidatus Aminicenantes bacterium | reverse complement strand
GACCTGGACCTGGGCAATCAACTGGTCATGGATTTCGCCCGGGGGGAAATGCCCGAGCACTTTGAGGAGATAAGGGATATCTTTTCGCGCCGGGGGGCTTACCGGCGCTTCAAGAATTTTCTGCTCGATCATGAACGCCTGGATGACTGGTACGCTTATGAAGCGCGCCGCACCCGCGAGGCCCTGCTGGAATGGTGCGCGGAAAACGATATCGAAGTTGAGGAGTAAGCGAGCGGGTGGTTAACGGTGAACCTGTTTGCAAACACAGGCGTCAGGCCTTGCAATAACATGATTTGAGATTGAAAGGTGACTGGAAGGAGAGACCGGCGAACGGCGCAAGAAGCTGGCGGCACTGGGCCGGGGTTTCTTCCGAAATCACATGAGAAGAGCGTCAATATGCGGTTTTTTTCTCAAAGCGAATATGCGTCGGAAGAAAAGCCGTGCCCCTTTCTCCAGACTCCGGAACGGGAGCGGGGCGCCGCCGTCAGTTTGTATTGAACATCCGCGTTTCCGACCAGTTCCCCCATATCCCGGCGGCACTGCAGGCCCGGACGCGCCAGTAGTACCGAACTGTTTGATCCGGGAAGTTCGGCACCGTGAAGGACGTCCCGGAGATATTGACATTATTGAAGAAGACGGCGCTAAAACTATTAGTCGTTCCGATCTGGAGCTGGTATTTGGCGGCGCCTCCGGCCGCTTTCCAGTTAAAAGTGATCGAGTTTTCGGATATGTCGGCGCCGTGGTTAGGGGCCACCAACAGCGGCCCCTGCGGCGGCGTCTGACTCTGACCGCTGAAGAAATGGCGCGTTTTGAAGACAACATTGTTCCATGCACTCCAGCCCCCCTCTTCCTTAAAGGCCCGAACACGCCAGTAAAACTTGGTTCCATCATTCGGCATGCCCGGAACGGCGAATTGAGTTGCGGCGATGTTGTCGTTAGAGTAATGAAGATTCACCTTTGGAAACACAGGCAGTTTGGCAACCTGGAGATGGTAGCGTGTCGCGCCGGCCGAAGCATTCCATATCAAGGCAACAGCGCTTCCGGACACCGTCGCCCCGTTGGCCGGTTCGGCATAAGAGGCAGGAGGCGGCGGTTGCGGCGGCGGCGCGCTGACGAAACTGCGCACTTGCGACCAATCGCCCTGACCCAAAGCGTCTATGGCCTTGACACGCCAGTAATACGTGGATCCGTTTTGAGGAAAAGGCGTCACGGAAACGATGGTGTTGTTGATATCTTCCATGTTGTAAAAGGTGCTGACGAAGTTGTCCTGGGTACTGATCTGAAAATGGTATTTGACGGCGCCGCTCGAAGGACTCCAATTGAAGGCGATCGGTATTGTTGTCACCTGAGCTCCTTGAGCCGGGGATATGAGAGAAGCCGGAGGAGGAGGGGGAGCCAATTTGGCCAGGAACATGCGGGGAGCAGACCAGTCGCTCTGTTTAGTAGAAGGAGAGCCTCCAATTGTCATGATCATGGAAACTCTAACGCGCCAGTAATATAGAGAACCGTCTTGAGGAATGTTGTTGACGGTTTTTGATGTGGCTTTGATGCCTGAATATGTGTTGACAATTGTGCTGAAATCGCTTTGCGAACTAATTTGGAGTGTATACCAGCGGTTTGTGATCGTATCTGCCCAAGTCGATGGGTTCCAACTGAAGGTGACCGAGTTTCCGGAAACTTCGGCCCCATCGGCAGGCATAACCAAAACGATCGGAGGTGGTTGGATCGCCATCAGGGGCAACGTGATCCCAAGTGCCAACACAGCCGCCAAACAGACCACAATGACTCTGAATTTCAAACATGTCATGATTTCCTCCTTCATCGATAACGGCACTTCGGCCTTACGTCGCCGACTTCATTTCGACGGGGTGGCTGAAGATTATCCGTTCCCTGGTATCAGAAAAAATCAGTTGAAATCCCGTGGCGTTTTTCAACATGGCCGGAAAATCCTCGACCACCAATGTCTTCAACGAAGTCCAATTTCCCGAGGGCCGGGCCGAATTGTTGTCAAGGCTCCACCACGTCTTTCCGCTCGGATCGACGAGTTTCACGATGACCTCCCTGGCGGTCAGAGGATCTTCAAACAGCGTCCGGATCTTGAAGAGGTTCCAGTCGATCCGTTGGGTGGCATCACGAAGCTCGGGCAGCTTCCACTCCAGGACGATGGGCCTTTCGGCACTCGAACTGTCAAAAAGCCTGCTCTTGATCTTTGCACAAAGATCATCATCCGGCTTCTCCAGTCCCTCTCCGTTGATAACACCGGCCGCGATCGCAAACGCCGCCAGGCACGCCAAAACCGGAACATTAAATCTTTTTCTCATTTCTCACAACATCCTTACGCCGAAACTGCCCGCATTGGAAGCGAAACTACCAGAATGAGTCTAAGATTGGGAGCTCTGATTCAATATTTGCGCAGAAAAGAATTATTGTCAATAAAAAAGTTAAAGAAGGGGGGAACTGGGAGTGAACAGAAAGGGGGATGGTCCTTGACTATTCATGCGGGAAGGATTACCCTGCCGGCGGCTGAATGGGGTTTGACGAAAGTTTTCCGGAAACAACCGGCACGGGAACAGCCAATCCGGGCGACAGCGGCAAAAACCGGTGGGAACAAATCGGGAGGTGAACCATGTGGGGAAAACAACTGAGATGGTCCAGAAAACGCGGGCAAAAACCGGGAACGGTGACGCATGTGGGCGCGCCGCGCAGCCACGAGGTGCGTATCCGTGCCATTACTTATGGTCCGGAAAGCATTGAAGATCGTTTTCTGGAATCCGCGGGGCCGTTTCACGGTCCGGCGGACGGCACAGATGTTACATGGTTGCAGATAAACGGCGTACATGATGTCGACCTGATCAAGCGCCTGGGCGAGGAGCTGAAGATCCATCCACTCATCCTGGAGGATCTGGCCAACACCACGCAACGGCCCAAGCTGGAAGAGTATGCGGACACCATGTTCATGGTGGTTCGCCTGCCCTCGCCTCCCGGCCGGGAAGAGGAAACACTTCCGCAAACGGAGCAGATTTCTTTTATCCTGCGCCGGGGACTGCTGGTTTCCTTCAGCGAAACCTCGGCGCCCTTATTCGATCCGGTGCTCCGGCGTTTGCAGCAGGACGGATCACGCCTGCGACTTGGCGGGGTGGATTACCTGCTGTACGCGCTTCTGGATGTGCTGGTGGATGAGGCCTTCCCCTTTCTTGAAGAGCTGGAAGACGACCTGAACGAACTGGAAGTGGACATTATTGAAAAACCCGATGGGGAAGTGCAGAACCGCCTGCACCGCATCAGGGGGCGCATGCAGTTATGGCACAAGTGCCTGTCCCCCCTGCGCTACCTGCTTCCCCGATTGCATCAGCAGACCCTGGATATCGACATTCCGGGCGAAACAACCCGGCCCTTTTTCCGGGACGTCCATGACCATGTCATCAACCTGCAAGAAACCCTGGAGGGTTTTCGCGAGGCAGTGATGGGCCTGCAGGAGCTTTACCTCAGCAGCCTTAGTCAGTCAACCAACCGCGTCACGAAGATTTTGACCCTGACTGCGACCATTTTCATCCCCCTGACTTTTATCGCCGGGATTTACGGCATGAATTTCAACCCCGCCGCATCCCCCTGGAACATGCCGGAGTTGAATTGGGCCTATGGATACATCACCGTTCTGGGAGTAATGGCCCTGGTGGCTTTGGTCATGGTGCTGGTGTTCCGCCGCCGCCGCTGGTTGTGAGCCTGAAAAAGCAGCCGGGTTCACCATGAGAAAATAGAAGGGGGCCGGCCTTCACCTTAAGGGCAAGAGCCCTTAACGATCCAAATACAATTTACAGAAAGAATGGTACACTAACAATAAAAAGGAGGAAACAGATGCGCCCAAACCTCATTCAACCCGTTTCATTACTGGTAACCGTTCTGTTGGTTTTTACTTCTACCTTGGCTGCCCAGGAAAAGAAAACCATTCAACTGCCCGAACCACAAATTGATGGCGGCCGGCCGTTGATGGAGGTTCTCAAGGATCGGAGCTCTTCGCGCCAGTTCAGCTCAAAGGAATTGTCCCCGCAGACCATGTCCAACCTGCTCTGGGCCGCCTGGGGGGTGAACCGTGCGCAATCGGGCAAACGCACGGCGCCATCGGCCCGGAACAAGCAGGAAATCGAGGTATACGTCTCCAGGGCGGACGGCCTTTTTCTGTACAATGCCCAGGCACACACCCTGGAACTGGTTTCAAGTCAGGACCTGCGGGCCTTTACCGGAGGCCAGGACTTCGTCAAGGACGCGCCGGTCAACCTGGTCTTTGTTGCGGACTATTCAAGGTTGAAAGACACTTCACCCGAACGGAAGATATTTTATTCGGCAATCGATACCGGGTATATCAGCCAGAATGTCTACCTGTTCTGCGCTTCCGAAGGCCTGGTCACCGTGGCGCGCGCGTGGATGGACAAACCGCTTCTGGAACAGAAAATGGGCTTGCCCGAACACAAGAAAGTCGTCCTGGCCCAGACGGTCGGATACCCGGCGGACAAATAGGCCGACGGCAGGGGATGAAGACCGGGGTTAAGTCTTGTGCTTCATTTTACTTTCTGCCTTCAATGCTCTACGGGGCGGTTCACGAACCACGCCTAAGTTTCTCGTCGACTTTGTACTCGGATTCCTTCCCAACTGTTTTTTCCGGGCGGGTGTAACCCCGCTACACCTGCCACCTGTCTCCAAATATCTGTCACCTTTTTTGACAATTGATTCCCCGGGAGCCATGGGGTATACTATAAATGACGCCGATTTGATGCTACAGCTTGCGGGCGTCTGAAAAATTCAGCTAAAGCGTGGGGAAGGTCACCTGGTGCCGCGGGTTCCCGCGGCGGTTCTTCTTCTCTCCGCGTTGGAGGATTGTCATGTCAAAAACTTTGGAAAAGGAATTCGCGCGCCGGCGCCGGGAAAAAGGCTGGACTCTGCCGGAAACGGCACGCCGCCTGGGGTGTGAAAACCGAAACAAGGGCTGCCGCCGCATCATCGAGTTCGAGCGCGGCGAGAGCGAACTGGATGAGGCCACCCGGGAGCGCCTGGCCGCGCTCCTGGGGATCGACGCGGAGGTAATGGAACGGATCCGCCTTCGGGAGGAAGACGCCCTCAAGCGGGCGTTCGAAGCCTGGCGGGCACGGCCGGCGAAGAATCAATTCTACTACCGCGCCATTCCCTGCTTGTATCTGCGTCAGGACATCCCCGATCATCTGCAAACAGACGAAGATGTGATCACTTTCGCCCGTTGCTTCAGTCGCGAGCGGGGTGTAATCGCCTGGTTGTATTTGGGCCGCCGGGAACGCCTGGCCATGCGCAACGGTGAAGTCACGTGGCGCCGGCCCTTTACGTGGCGGAATTTCAGGGAGCCGGATTTCGGCGTACAAATCAGGTAAACTTCTCCGAATTTGGTAAGTTGGAAATGCAAGGGGACGCTGTACGGTAAGACAGTGGGCGGACGATTATCCCGGTGAGCCATTACCGCAATTGCCGATTGCATGTCTTTGCGTGTTGTGGCCGTCATGTGGGCGGTCAAGTTGATGGAGAACCGGAAAAAGCAACCATGCATCACTTGATCCCCAGTCTATGGAACTCTTGAAAATGAAAGCAAACTGATGTATATTACGCTTGAGCAAATGATCAAGTGTTACGATTTTTGAATGAACAATAAAATAGAGATCTGCGAGGCAAGTGTTGTTGATCCTGAAAAAGTGAATCGGGTCAAGGGAAAACTGCCCGATCTAAAGGATGTTCATGATTTATCGGAAACATTTAAAGCGCTCGGCGATGCGACGCGTTTAAAAATAGTGCTGGCGTTGGCGCAGGAAGAATTGTGCGTGTGTGATCTGGCGACCGTTGCCAACATATCGGTTTCCGCCATTTCACATCAATTGAGAATCTTAAAAGGGTTGAAAATTGTGGCGTTTCGAAAATCCGGGAAAAAGGTCTATTATTCTCTGGAGGACAACCACATCGAGAATCTCGTGAATGAAGCCATGAACCATATTCTGGAATGATCATGAATGTCCTTCGCAGACAAAAACAAAAAAGGCAAATTGAAAAAGGATATGTGAACACAAAATTTATTAAATATACCGGAACCATTGTTTTAATTGCCTTTATCACAATATTTCTCTATTCCGAATTGATCGGCCATGCTTCGGCTGAACATCATCCCGAGCAGGTCGACTTCTGCAATCTGATCTCGGATACCACCAAACCGCAGCCAAATGCGTCCCGGCTATTGGGTTTTGCTTTTCAGGCGGCATTGTTTTCATTATCAGAGAATGCGAATTGCCAAAAAAAGGCACAACCCCTGAGTTATCCGTTGTTCTCCACCATACCGGAAATATCCCGCACCATTCTCTTCCAATCCTTTCTCACCTGAAAAAATTTCTTTTTCAGGTGCGATGATCCTTTTTCCGGTCTGAATAAAGGATCGATCACGAATTCAACAAAAACATCCCGGAGGCTTGGCATGCATAGATTATTCCTGATACTTTTCCTGATATGGGGGTTAAGCGGATGCGCCTCATATCGTACGACAACGGTGGTCCCGCAGGCGGCGCCGTTGGTCAGGGAAATTTCGCAACCGCGGCCCGATTCAATACAGACGGAACAACTCCTGAGCCAGGCAAGCCTGTCACTTGCCGATGCGCTGACGCTGGCCCTGGCGCACAATCCTGAATTGGCGGCGTTTTCTTATGAGACGCGCATTCAGGAAGCCCACGCCCTGCAGGCCGGCTTGCCGCCAAATCCGGAGCTGGGGGCCGAAATAGAAAGTTTTCCGGGCAGTGGCTCGCTCAATGGATCTTTGGGAGCGGAATGGACCCTTTCCATTGGTCAACTGGTCGAGTTGGGGGGTAAAAGAGCCAAACGCGTGCAGGCAGCCACTTTGAGGGCCGATTTGGCCGCTTGGGATTATGAAGCGGCGAAATTGAATGTGTTTGTGAAAGTGGTGACTGAGTTTACTGAAACCCTGGCCCTGCAGCGCCGCATCGAGTTGCAAAATGAACTTGTCCGCATTGCCGAAGAATTTCTGGAAAGCATAAACCGGCGGGTTAAGGCAGGGCGGGCTTCTCCGGCGGAAGCGGCGCGCGCCCGGGTGGAATTGTCAATCACACGGATCGAGTCGGAACGCCTGCGGAAAGAGTTGCTGTCGGCCCGCAAACGCCTGGCCGCAACCTGGGGCGCCAAACAGCCGCGGTTTGATTGCGTCGCGGGGAATCTGGAAAATCTGGTGGAATTGCCCGCGATGGAACAATTGTCTTTGTTGATTTCACAAAATCCCGACATTGCCCGTTGGGCGGTGGAGATGCAACGGCGGGATGCCGAGGTCGAGCTGGAAAAAGCACAACGTGTTCCGGATCCCGTGATCAGCGGCGGCTACCGACGCCTGAACGAAAGCGGCGGCAATGCCGTGGTTGTGGGCTTGTCTTTGCCGCTGGCGCTTTTTAATCGCAACAAGGGAAACATTCAGGCCGCGCAGTACCGGAAGCGTCAGGCGCAACAGCAAAAACGCGCCGTGGAAATTGCCCTGAACACACGGCTGGCGGAAATTTACAACCGGCTTTCCGCTTCATACCAGGAAATAAACACGTTAACAACAACCGTCATCCCCGAAGCGCGGAATGCTTTTGAAATGATCAATCAGGGCAATCGGATGGGCAAATTTGGTTTCCTGGAAGTGCTGGACGCCCGGCGCACGTTGTTCCAGGTCCGTGCACAACGTTTGAACGCCGCAAAAGACTATCACCGGAATGTGGCCCGGATGGAACGTCTGATCGGTCAACGCCTGGATCAAGTACGAAAATAATTAAAGGGAAAGGACAATAAAATGAAAGTGAAAATGAAATCGCAAAACACCGTTCGCATGCTGTTGATATTGTTTCTGGTTGTCACTTCGGCCGCTGTTTTCATGCAGTGTTCCAATGAACCGCCTCGAGCACACACTGAAACGGATGAGAATGAACATGAGGAAACAGAACACGCAGAAGAAGTGGTCCGGCTTTCCGATGAGGAAATCAACGAATTCGGGATTGAACTGGCCGTGGCCGGTCCGGGGCAACTTGAACAGTATGTGGATTTGACGGGAGAGATTGTCATCGATCCTGATCGATTGGCGCACATTTTTCCCAGATTTCCCGGCATTGTCAAAGAAGTGCGCAAGAAAATCGGCGATCCCGTGAAAAGAGGCGAGGTGCTGGCGATTATTGAAAGCAATGAGAGCCTTTCGCCTTATGCAATGAAATCCTTGATCAACGGCGAAGTCATCGACATGCATCTGACCCCGGGCGAGGTGGTTTCCGGCGGCGGTCATGCATTTACCATCGCCGATTTAAGCAAAGTCTGGGTAAACCTGAACATTTATCAGAAAGACCTGCCCGACATCGAGGTGGGACAAAAAGTCATCATTAACGCGCCGCCCGACGCCCGTACCGCAACCGGTCTGATTTCCTACATCTCACCCGTGGTGAGTAAAGAAACCAGGACCGCGACGGCACGCGTCGTTCTGGAAAACGAAAAGCATGCTCATATCTGGCGCCCGGGATTATTCGTCAACGGCAGGGTTATCGCGGGTGAAAATATGGTGCCTCTGCTCGTTCCCCAAAGCGCCGTGACAACGTTTGAGGATCAGGATGTGGTTTTTGTGAAGCATGAAGACGGCTTTAAACCCCTGCCGGTAAAAATCGGTCGCGTCAACGCAGAGAAAGCAGCGATCACCGCCGGCTTGAAAGCCGGGCAGGTTTATGTCGCCGAAGGCGCCTTTACATTGAAATCTGAGCTCCGGAAAAAATCTTTTGGCGGACATCATCACTGAAACATGGTGAGGAACAGATGATAAAGCACATAATGAAGAATCGATTGATTACGGTTCTGGTGATGGTATTTGTGTTTGCCGCGGGAATCTATAATTATTTCAAGCTCCCTGTTGATGCCTTTCCGGATGTTTCGCCCGCGCTGGTCCAGGTGTTTACCGTAACGGAAGGCCTGGCGCCGGAAGAGGTTGAAAAATATGTCACCTACCCGGTGGAAGTGGCGGTGAACGGTTTACCGAATCTGAAAAAAATCCGCTCGGTATCCAATTTCGGCCTTTCGGTTGTCAACATATATTTCCGGGACGATACGGATATCTATTTCAACAGGCAATTGGTCAACGAGCGGCTGCAGGAGGCGCGGGAGCGGATTCCCGAAGGATTCGGAGATCCGCGATTGGGGCCCATTGCAACCGGCCAGGGACAGATTTTCTATTACTATCTCAAAGACAATACCGGCCGGTATTCACTCACAGATCTGCGGACCATGCAGGATTGGATCGTTAAATACAACCTGCAGACCGTTCCGGGCGTTACGGAGGTGTTGGGGATCGGCGGCTGGGAGAAACAGTTCCAGGTCAATATAGATCCAAACGCGTTGCTCACCTATCATGTCACGCTTGATCACGTCTTTGAACGCGTCCGCGCGAATAATGTAAACGTCGGCGCCCAATACCTGGAAAAAAACGGCGAGCAGTTTATCGTTCGCTCCGAGGGCCTGGCGGCCGGTATCGAGGATTTGAAAGCCATCGTGATCAAAACAGTCAACGGCAATCCGGTTTACCTGTACCAACTCGCGGATGTGAAAATCGGCGGCGCCATCAGGCGTGGATTGCAGACCCGGAACGGTGAAGAGGAAGTTGTCGCGGGAATGGTGATAAAACTCGTCGGCACCAATTCGTCAACTGTCATAAGCCGGGTGGAAAAACGTTTAGAGGAAATTCAGGGCATGCTTCCCGATGGCGTGGAAATTGTGCCGTTCTATGAGCAGAAGTCTCTTGTGGAGTCCGCGGTGAATACCGTGAGTTCCGCCCTTTTGCAGGGGATCTGTTTGGTGATTCTGGTTCTGCTTTTATTCATGGGGAGTATCCGCCCGAGTATCGTGGTGTCCGGCTCCATTCTGTTTTCCGTTCTGTTTTCGTTTGTTGTGATGAAATATCTTGGCATATCAGCCAATTTAATGACTTTTGGCGGTCTGGCTATCGCTATCGGCATGATGGTGGACGGTACGATTGTGCTGGTGGAAAACATCGATCGCAAGCTGCATGAGGCGGATAAAGATGAATCACGAATTCATATTGTTCTGCGGGCGTTTTTTGAAGTGAGCCGTCCGATCTTGTTCGCTGTTTCGATAATTGTTGTCGTTTTTTTGCCGTTGTTTACCCTTCAGGGCGTGGAGGGCAAAACATTCCGGCCCCTGGCTTACACGATCGCCATCGCCATGTCTGGTTCGTTGATCTATGCCCTGGTAGTGGCGCCGGTGTTGGCGTCACTCCTGATGAAGCGATCAAAAAAAAGCCCGGATAACAACGGCCAAAACGAAAACTTTTTACTTCGCGTCATTACCCGCGGATACAGCCCCTTACTGCGCTTTTTTATCAAGAAACGCTATCGGGCGGTATTCCTGGCGGCTTTGCTGGTTATTACCGGTTCAATCCTGTTTCCCCGTTTGGGATCGGAATTTACACCGCGCTTGAACGAAGGCGAATTGATGGTGAATCTGACCTTCTCGCCGTCTATTTCAATCAATGAAACCAAGCGCAACATCATGCTGATCGAAAAACGGTTTTTACAAATCCCCGAGGTCAGCGAGGTGGTCAGTCGCATCGGCCGTGGGGAAGTGGGCGCGCATTCCGCGCCTGTCAACGTCAGCCATATAAACGTGATTTTGAAACCAAAATCCGCATGGGAAGTTCATCCGACCCAGGCGCATATCGAAGCGGCCGTGCGTGAGAAACTGGCCGATTTCCCCGGAGTCCTGACCAATATTACACAGCCCATCCAGTTGTCGGTGGATGAACTGATCAGCGGTGTTCAGGCGGATTTGGCGATTAAACTGTACGGTTCCGATATTCCCGTCCTGAAAGACAAAGCCGAAGAAATTGCCGCGCAGATCCGTACGGTTCCAGGCGCCGCCGATGTACAGGTTCAGCAGATGACCGGCACACCGCAGTTGCTGATCCGTCCCAACCGGCAAGAGATTGCCCGTTACGGCATAAACATCGAAACGGTGCAATCGGTGATTCGAACGGCCGTGGGCGGTGCCGGCGCCGGACAGGTTTTTGAAGGCATACGGCGATTTGATATTTATGTGCGTTATCAACCGCAATTCCGCCGGACCCGGGAAGCAATCGGGAACATTTTGATTCCCGCTCCCGGCGGTGAACGAATTCCGCTTTCCCAGTTGGCCGTCATCCGAGAAATTGTCGGGCCGAGACAGATTATGCGGGAAAACAACCAGCGCTACGCGGTTGTTCAATGCAATGTCGTCGGCAGGGATATCGGATCGTTCGTGCGAGCATCCCGGGAGTTGATTCATGCCAATGTTGATTTACCCGTCGGTTACTTTATCCAATGGGGCGGGCAGTTCGAACTGCAGCAACAGGCCGGTCGGCGCCTGGCGGTAGTCGTTCCGGTGACGCTGTTGTTGATCAGCCTGATGCTTTATATCAGTTTTGGTTCAGTGAAAAACACCTTGCTTATTTTGTTCAATATACCGTTGGCCCTGGTCGGCGGTGTGGCGGCGCTTTGGCTGTCCGGTCAGAATTTATCCGTGCCCGCTTCCGTGGGCTTTATCGCGCTGTTTGGTATCGCGCTCGAAAACGGCATGGTACTGGTGACGTACCTGAACCAGTTGCTGCGAGAAGGTATTGATGTGGACGAGGCGTCCCTGGAGGGTACAAAGAGGCGACTTCGTCCTGTTTTAATGACCGCGTTGACCACGGCGTTCGGTCTGCTTCCTCTCTTATTATCGAACGGCACCGGGAGTGAAGTGCAGCGACCCCTGGCCACCGTGGTGATCGGCGGTCTGGTGACATCGACCATGTTAACGCTGCTGGTGATTCCGGCCATCTACAAATGGTTCAACGTTAAAATGGAATCCTCCGGGTAAGGGGAACGGCAGGCGGCTTGAGGCCGGTGCGTCAGGGCCCGGTACGCCGGCCGGGAGGGGCCGGGACATCCTCTGAAACTCTCCAACTTTCCTTATTGTGCTCCAGGGGGGAGGTTTTCGTTCAGGAAGCGGGTCAGCAGGCGGTAGAGGTGCAGGGTGGTGTTCTTGCCTTCGCGGATGCCGTGGGAGCGGTTGGGGTAAGCCATCATGGTGAATGCCTTGTCGTGTTCGACCAGCTTGTTGATCAGCCTTTCGGTGCCCTGGTAGTGGACATTGTCGTCTCCGGTGCCGTGAACGATGAGCAGGTTTCCTTTTAAATGATGGGCGAAGGTGATGGGGGATCCGTTGGTGTAGCCTTCCTGGTTGTCCGCGGGCAATCCCATGTAGCGTTCCTGGTAGATGGTGTCGTACAGGCGCATGTCGGGGACCGGGGCCACGGCCATGCCGGTCCTGTAGAGTTCGGGGTGGCGGAACAAGAGGTTGAGGGTCATGGTGCCGCCGCCGCTCCAGCCCCATACGCCGACGCGTTCGGGATCGATGTAGGGCCGTTGGGCGATCAGGGCGCGAACGGCGGCGCCCTGGTCGGCCGAGGCCAGGATGCCGATTCGGCGGTAAACGCATTTGCGCCAATCCCGGCCCCGGGGCTGGGGGGTGCCGCGGTTGTCGACGCTCATGATGATATAGCCCTGTTGGGCCAGCAACAGGTACCAGGGGTAGTTGCGGCCGTAGCGGTCGATGACCGTCTGGTTCCAGGGTTCGCCGTACACGTAGAACAGGACTGGATAGCGTTTGTCCGGGTCGAAATCGGGGGGCTTGATGCACCAGGCGCTCAGTTTGACGCCGTTGCCGATGTCGATGGAAAAGAATTCCTGGGGGGAGCGTTTGATCCCGGACAGGATTTGTTGCAGGTTTTTGTTGTCTTCGAAAACCGTGACCTCGCGGTGATCGGGGAGAGAGATCATGGCGGTGATGGGCGGGGTTGAAAAGGTGGAATGGGTGTGGAATGCCCACTTGGCGTTGGGTGAAATGCGGTAGCCGTGGGTTCCGGGTTGGTTTGCGGGGGTCAGGCGCTGCGGTTTTCCCGGTTTCTCCAGGGAGGCCCGGTACAGGTACTGCCGGGCGGGGTTTTCCGGAGAAGCGGAAAAGTAGATCCAGCCGTATTTATCGTCGATGTGCAGCACCCGCATGACGTCGTAGCTGCCGGGGGTGACGCATTGCTGGTCCGATCCGTTACGGGAGACGACGTAAACATGCCGCCAGCCGTCGCGTTCGCTGACCCAGGTGAAGTGTGTGCCGTTGTTCAGCCACTTGAGGTCGTCTACGGCATCGAGCCAGGCGTCGTCTCTTTCGGTCAGAACCGTGGTGCATTGTTTGTTGTTGACATTGAAAAGCATGAGGTGGTTTTCGTTCTGCAGGCGGTTCATGCGCTGGAAGATGATCTCATTGGAAGATGCGGCCCAGTCCATGCGCGGGATGTAGTGGTTGCGCGGGTCTCCTGCAAGCTCTACCCAGGAAGTCTCTCCACCGCCGGCGGGTACGACGCCGATGCGGCAGGCGGAGTTGGTGGTGCCGGCTTTGGGGTAGGGGATGGTTTTCAACACCGGGTAGAGGCTGTCGGTGGTGTTGACCAGGGTGTAGATGCCGACGCCGCTGCTGTCCAGTTGCCAGTAGGCGATGTGGCGGCTGTCCGGGGACCAGCGGAAGCCGTCACGCAGGTGGAACTCCTCTTCGTATACCCAGTCAAAGGTGCCGTTGATCAGGGTTTTACTGCCGTTCATGGTCAGGCGGATGATGCAGCGCTTTTGCGGATCGTCTGAAAGGGTTTGTACGTAAATGTCATTGTGGAGCACGTAAGCAACCCGGCTTCCGTTCGGCGAGATCTTGGCAAACATCAGCGATGAGTCTTCAGCCTTGCCGCCGACTTGCCACAAGCAATTGCTTTCCAGGTTGAGGATCCAGTAATCACCGCGGGTGTTCTGGCGCCAGACCGGTTTGCTGTTGGTAAAGATTATGAGCTTGCGGCCGTCATTGGACCAGCTGTATTCCTCGATTTCAAGCGGTTTTGCGGTCTCGGGATTGATCAGTTGCCGGGCAGACACCAGGATTTTGCCCTTTTTTTGACCAGGTACGTATTGCACTATATCCATACCCTCGAGGCCTTTTGCTTTTGTCTTTTCCAGCCGGGTATAGCTGTTGCCGTCATCCTGCCAGTGGGCCGGGCCGAATCGTTTGACGCCGAAATCGGGAGAAGCGAAGATGCGCTCCAAAGTCAGCGTTTCCTGCCGCGGGCTCTTGGTCGGGTTGTCACCGCCGGCGCAGAGGGGCGCTGGTGTGAGCAGGCAGCAGAGCAAAAACGGCAATGGCATCAGAAACCAGGTGCTTTTTTTCATGGTTTCTCTCCTCAGGGCTTCGAGATCAGTTCAAGACTTTCATTATACAAGTGAAAAGTGAAAACTGGCAAGGGGCGAGAGGCAATGGTGGAAAGTGGGATCGTCGGCGGGATTCACTGGTAATTTGTCGCGGGATGAGGCATAATCAATGGAAGTTTCCGGTAGAATCCGAGGAGGTTCTGGTCATGGAATCCGCTTCAGGAAAAAAGACGATCGCGTACTTTCATGCTTCCAAGTTCGGTAACGGCGAAAAGGTGGCCGCCTTTGTCGAAAAACTGGCCGGGTTGATGTGAAACAGCCGGAAAAGTAAGGCGACAAGCGTCATGAGGAGTTTCTTTGACTTTGAACATTAATGAATTGTGACTCGGGAGGTTTTGAATGAAAAACGCCGTTTTGCACGCAAAATCATTTTATGTTGCGGTCATGGTGCTGTGGATCATGGCACCGTTCCACCTGAACCCGGAGAATGGGGCGCTCCTTCAGCCCAGTACCTGGGAGATAGTGGAATCCACGGGGGAGATCACCATTACCGAAACCAGTCCCTACCGCGAGAGAACCTGGTCTTTCCCCGCCGAACTTGACAGCGGCGCCAACTGGATCCGTGTCAATCCTCCCGGCGAACTTGAGTACAGCCTGGCGTTTGCGGGCGTGGAAGGTTCCTCCCATCCTGACGGGCTCAACCATGGAGGTACCGGAAAGGCCTCGGGAGGCGAGGTTTTCGGTCTTACCGAGCATGAAAAGAATTTCGGCGCAGAGGGGTCTCAGAGCACCCAAAGTAAAATCAGCGGCACCTATGATAGTGTTGAAATGACTTTCTCCTGGAGTACCAGCACTGTCATTAAAGCCGGACGCCTTGTGACAAAGATCAACGGCACCGGTTTCGTCAAGGGCCGCAGGCTCATCGTTGATTCGTCTCGACCCGCAGGGTCACGGTAAGATTCGAGTCGCCAGAGAAAAGACGGGGCACAAAGGGAATCGTGTGGAATTCATGGTCATGAACGCCGAGGAGCTGGCGTTTGCGGACGACCGCTTTGATCTCGTGGTGGGCTCCGGTGTCCTCCATCACCTCAATATCGAGCGGGCCTACCCGGAATTGTCCCGGGTTTGCGCCCCCCACGGCCACCTGGTATTCTGCGAACCCCTGGGCCACAATCCTTTCATCAAGTTGTACAGAAAGCTTACTCCGAATATCCGTACCCGGGATGAGCATCCGTTGACGGTTCGCGAAATCAGGTTGTTGGATGGTTTTTTTCACGAAGTCAAAACCGAATTTTTTTCTTTGCTGACCCTGTCGGCGATTCCTTTTCGTAAGATGTTTTTCTTTGAAGGGATGTGGAGAATACTTGCCTGGGCGGACAAAGCGATATGCCGGATCCCCTTTATCAGGAGATACTCGTGGATGGTGCTTATTCATGCCCGGGATCCGCGCACGACAAAAACAGAGAAAACGGAGTGACTGTCTGAAGAGAATAATCATATTCCTGGCTGCCACGGCCGTGGGGTGCGCCGGTTTCTACATGGCGGGTAAGGGTGTCTTGAGCAATCGCATAGAGAATGCCCTGTCCGCTTCCGCCAAGGGTGTAACGGTGCGTTGGGAATCCATGGATATTCTGCCCTTGTCGCCGGGTATCCGGCTGCGCAACCTTTCTATCGAAATTCGGAGCCGGAAGGGCGGCGACGCGAATACGGTCGCCCGTGCCCACGCCGCGGAGGCCGAACTGCGGGGCCTGCATCTCGTTCACCTGTTGCGGCACGGAAAAATCCGGGCGGACCTGGTTCGGTTGCGCCGCTGGAGCGGTCGTTTGTCCGGCTCTATTTCAGCCGCATCATTTCAGCCGGACTTGAAGAAAGACGTCACCCCCCACGTCGATGAAAAGATAACTTCCGCGGTCATCCTGGGGCGCATGCTGCTGGAAGACGGGCAATTGGAATGGGCGCCCAAAGCAGCGGATCAAGAGCCCGCAGTGGCGATCCAACTGGAGAAATTGGAATGGTCACCGGCCCGCCATCGGGGTTTGGGTTTGCAGGCCATGGCGGGCCCGGTCCGTATCCATCTTCCCCGGACGCAGTCTGTTCTGTCTATGCGCACGATTCGGCTGAATCCCACGAACCGCCTTGTGGAAATCGGCGGCGTCCATCTCCAGCCCCGTTGGCCGGTATACAAATACTCCCGGAAACGGGGATTCCAGACGGATCGCATCGAACTGCGGGTCGACCAGGTGCTCCTGCAATGGCCTCACGGGGGATACCCGTCT
Source organism: Candidatus Aminicenantes bacterium (assembly GCA_011049425.1). Lineage (NCBI taxonomy): Bacteria > Candidatus Aminicenantota > Candidatus Aminicenantota bacterium. The sequence goes on along the minus strand of DSBM01000096.1, from coordinate 1,594 downwards.
TCCACGCCTCCGGATGGGAAGCATCCCGTTTCGGTAGTCTTGAAGTCGCCTCAGCTGGAGGTGTTCCGCGACCGCCGGGTTCTTCGCAGGAAGGGCCCCCGCAAACGCAAACCCCTGCCATACCAGGTGCTGAAGCGCATCCAGATGCCGTTCCAGATCGGGGAGATCAAGATCCAGAACGGGCGGGTCGTCTTCGGCGAACACAATCGGGGCAGCCGCGTTCCCGGCAAGTTGAGCTTCGACACTATCAATGGATGGGTGCACGATTTTCATATGGGCCCGGCGAATATTGCGAACTGTCCGGCCATCCGCATGGAAATCAACTGCCGCTTGCGGGACCGGATTCCCACCACCATCAACTTCACCATGGAACCGGGTAACCCCCGCTTCCGGCTGGAAGGTCGGATGGGGAGCGTGAACTTGCCCTCTTTGAATCCCACTATCGTGCCGTTGGCCTTCCTGCGCATCGACCGGGGCAGGATGGAGGAACTGCGTTTTCGCCTGGACGGGAACCACCTCCGCCTGACGGGCGATGTGCGCGTCCGCTACAAGGACCTCAAGATCAGCATGGTTAAGCGCAGCGATCCCGGTGAACGCAGGGGGCTGGCGTCCTTCCTGGCCAACGCTGTACTGTTCAGCAGCAATCCGAAAAAGAACAAAGCCCTGCATGCCGCCCGGGTCGATCTGCCCCGCGATCCGAGGCGATCCTTTTTCAACTGGCTCTGGCGCGGTATCCTGGCCGGCCTGAAGCGCAGCGCCGGCCTCTGACCCCTCCCGTCCGGTTCAGGGCCTGATCATGGCCGGGATCAGCGTTGCCTGCAGTGTGCGGGCCGAGGCATTGTACGTTCCACGGGCTTTTATCATGTGGTATTCACCCGCCTGAATGCCGTCGGCCAGGGCGCTGGCCGTAATCTGCTCGGTGACGTTGCGATGTTTGCTCAGGATGGTCGTCCCCGTGTCAGCAGTTACGGTCACGGTGCGGTGCCCGGTCGGGTCTTCCGCCGCGCCCCGGGTCAGGTGGAACTTCAGTGGAGAGCGGGAAATCAGGGAATAGGTCAGCCCCACCCAGGTTGGTTCTCCGTCCTCTTCCAGGTCATCCTCGTTCTCGATGAAGAAATCAGCCTTGTTGACGGCGAAAATACCGGGATTGAGGCGGTTGTAGTGGCCCTCCAATTCCGTTCCGATGTCCACCGCCGCTTCCATGGGGAGGCCGTCGGGAAATTCGGCGGTTACGGGATTGGTAAAGCCCGGAATCACGGACACGTCCAGTTTGCTTGAACGGGCCACCTGCAGGGTGAGGCGATTCATGGCCGTGTCCAGGGAGAGTACAGTGCCGCAGATTTGGGTTTCCTCCAGTTTGACTTTTTCAGCCGTGCCGGGATCGGAAGCCGTTACGTAGATCCGCACCCGCTGTCCGGGTGACATGGATTGCGCGGTGGCGGCCTGGTAGGGGTCGGTGTACATATAGTGAGGGAATGGGGACGGTTCTTGAGTGCGCCAAGCAAGCTGGCGCGATTCAGGGGGTTAAAATCCCCCACGGGCAAAGCCTAGCCAGCCGCCCGTTATCCAAGTTGCATTTAAGGAGGCGACGAAT